>JBKBMC010000001.1:0-96701 GCA_046296075.1 Erythrobacter sp.
GGCCACAGCCACCGCGCAACAGGTCATTCGCCCGAGTCAGGATATTGTCCTGTCGATCGGCAAGGGCCAACTGGTGGCCGTGCCTGGCGCCATGTCCGATGTGTTCGTGGCCAATGAAGCGGTCGCCGACGTGCAGATCAAGTCGCAGAGCCAGCTGTATGTTTTTGCCAAGGCTGGCGGCGAAACCACGATCTATGCGAGCAACACCCGCGGCGATGTGATCTTCTCGGCAAATATCCGGGTCGGCTCGAACATCGGCAGCATCGATCAGATGATGGCGCTCGCCATGCCGGACGCCAAGATCAGTGTCTCCACGATGGGCAGCAACACCGTGCTCCTGACGGGCACCGTGGCAGCTCCGGAAGACGCCGCCGAAGCGGAACGGCTGGTGCAGGCATTCCTCGGTGATAGCGCGAATGTGATCACCCGGCTCAAGACCGCGACCCCGCTTCAGGTCAACCTGCAAGTGAAGTTCGCCGAAGTCAGCCGCAGCCTGCTGCGCGAAGTCGGTGGCAACCTGCAGATGGCCGATGCGACCAGTGGGTTCCGCTTCGGTGTCGGCACTGGCCGGGCCATTGGCGGACAGGAATTCAGCTATGGCGGCCCGCTGGGTGTTGGCAATGGTGCAGCGCAAACCGCGATCCGCCTGCCCGATGGCACCGATCTGGTCGGCCCCTCGGTCGACTCGGCTGGGGGAACCACGCTGGCTGGCCTCGGGCGGTTGTTCGGCCTGAACATGCTGGGCGCGATGGATCTGTCGGAACGGCTTGGCCTTGTGACCACGCTGTCGCAGCCCAACCTTACGGCCCTCTCGGGCGAGACCGCGACATTCCTCGCTGGTGGCGAGTTCCCGATCCCGATTTCGCAGGGGCTTGGCCAGGTCGCCATCCAGTTCCGTGAATTCGGTGTCAGCCTCGCCTACACCCCGACAGTGCTGTCGAACGGTCGTATCTCGCTGCGGGTCCGCCCCGAAGTGTCAGAACTTTCGACCCAGGGGTCAATCACGCTGAACGGCTTCCAGGTTCCCGCGCTGACAACCCGCCGCACCGAAACCACGGTAGAGCTGGGCTCGGGCCAAAGCTTCATGATTGCGGGCCTGATGAGCGCGAATTCCCAGAGGTCACTGGAAAAGGCCCCCGGTCTCGGTGACGTGCCGATCCTCGGCAACCTGTTCCGCAGCCGGGAATTCCGCCGCGGCGAAACCGAACTGGTGATCGTCGTGACGCCATACCTCGTGAAGCCGGTTGATGCCAAGGACATCAAGCTGCCGACCGATGGCTATGCGTCATCGAGCGAGCTCGACCAGCTGCTGCGCTTCAAGGACCATTCGGGCGTCTCCGGCGCCGAGCGCCCCGGCCCGACCGCTGCGCCCGGTGAAGGCGATCCTGTAGCGCCGCGGATCGGCGATGCAGGAGAAGCGCCGCTGATCCCCAGCCAGCCGCAGCAGCCGCGCCGCGCCGAGAAGAAGGGCAGCAAGGCCCAGCGTGAAGCGAACGCCGCCACTCCCGGCTTCAGCTTCTAAGTGAGAAAGGTGAGAAACATGCCCTTTGCCCACACCAAGAAAATGCGCCAGGCTTCGGCCATCGCGCTTGGCCTCACCTTCAGCCTCGGCCTTGCGGCCTGCGGCGGGATGCCGACCAACACCACGCTCTACAGCACCAAGCAGCCGGTCGTGGAACGGACCAACTTCACCTTCGACGTGGCCACCATGCCGGGCGGGCTCGCAATCAGCGAACAGCAGCGGCTGAATGGTTGGTTCGAAACGATGGACCTGCGCTATGGTGATCGCATCACCGTGGACGATCCGACGCTGAATCCGGCGGTAGCCAATGCGGTCAATGATCTGGCGGCGCGCTACGGCCTGATCGTCAAGGGCGCTGCGCCCACGACCGGCGGCGCGCTTAACCCCGGCATGGCGCGCGTCGTCATCACCCGTTCGAGCGCCAGCGTGCCGGGCTGCCCCGATTGGTCGGCCAAGTCCGACATGAATTACACCAACGGTATGAGCCCCAACTACGGCTGCGCGGTCAACAGCAACATGGCAGCGATGGTTGCCGACCCGCAGGACCTGCTCGAAGGGCGCAAGGGTTCCAGCGAAACGCTGGTCAACACGTCGAACAAGGCAATCAGCACCCTGCGTGACGCGAAACCGACCGGCGCGGATGGCCTGTTGAATGCAAGCGCCGGTGGCGGCAATGGCGGAGGTAACTAAGCGATGAATGCTCCCTGGAAATCGGGCCTGCCCGGCAATCGCGATCCGTTCGCAGCCTATATCTGCGATGATACCGCGCTTGATGTCTTGCGCCCCGTCGTGATCGAACTCGGCTGGCAGCCGGAGAAGTGCAACAAGGGCGGCCTGCGCAACGCGGTGCAATCGCTCTCGGTCAGCGCGTCGCCTGCAATCCTCGTGGTCGACCTGTCGGAAAGCGGCGATCCGCTCAACGATATCAACGCACTTGCCGAGGTTTGCGAGCCGGGCACGGTGGTGATTGCCATCGGTCAGGTGAACGATGTGCGCCTGTACCGCGATCTGCTGGCCAGCGGCATTCATGATTACCTGCTCAAGCCGCTTTCGGCGCAGCAGGTGCATGATGCGCTCAACCAGGCGCTCGCGGTATTCATGACGCCGAAGACGGGTGATGGTGATGTAGGCAAGCGCCACATCTCGACGGCTGTGGTCGGCACGCGCGGAGGTGTTGGTGCCTCGACTCTCGCGACTTCGCTCGGCTGGTTGTTCAGCGATACCCACAAGCTATCGACCGCCCTGCTCGATCTCGACGTGCACTTTGGCACTGATGCGCTGGCGCTCGATCTCGAACCGGGTCGCGGCCTGACTGATGCTATCGAGAACCCGAGCCGCATCGATGGACTGTTCATCGAGCGCGCGATGGTGCGCGCCAATGATCACCTTTCGATCCTGTCAGCTGAAGCGCCGATCCATCAGCCAATGATGACCGATGGTTCGGCCTTTGTGCAACTCGAGGACGAGTTCCGGCAGGCTTTCGAGATGACTGTCATCGACATGCCCCGCAACATGCTGATCAACTTCCCGCAACTGATGGGGGATGTGAATCTCGTGCTGCTGGTCTGCGAGATGACATTGGCTTCAGCCCGTGACACCATCCGTTTGCTCTCGTGGCTCAAGACCAATGCAAGCCATGCGCACCCGATGATTGTCGCCAACAAGGTGCAGCCGGGCGTGAGCGAGATCAGCCGCGCCGACTTCGAAAGCTCGATCGAACGCAAGATCGATTTCGTCGTGCCATATGATTACAAGGCGGCCTGCAACGCTGCCAAGCTCGGACAGGTGTTTGTCGATGCCAACCGCTCGAGCAAGGCGACCGCAGCAATCCGTCAGATCGCTGAACGCGTGATGGGGGCAAGCGACGAGGATCTTGGCGAAGTCAGCCCGGAGAAAAAGTCGCTGCTTGGCAACTTCGACCTCAAATCGCTGCTGCCCAAGAAGGGCAAGAGCGAAGCCGAAGCCGCCGCATGACTACGCGCCGGATGAACCACCCGCAGGACCGGCGGTGCGTTCATCCGGCTGCCTTTCGTGCGCGATCCCCTGTGCAATGTGAATTCCGCACCGATCAATCCGCCTGAGCAGGAGCCAGTTCCATGACCTTCCTCGACACTCTGCTTGCCACGCTGGTGATTTTCACGGTGTTGTTGGCCGGCTATCTGCTGCTCGCCGGCACCAATGCTGCCTCGGCTACCAAGCGTCGCCTTGAATCCTTGCGCTATCGCCATGCGGAAAGCGCTGATTCCAAGGTCGAGGCGCAATTCAAGCGTGCGCTGGCCGCACGCAAGCCGACGCGTTACCGCGCGGCAGGGTCTGGCTCCCGGCTCGAAGCCCTCGCGCTGCGGCTTGATCGCACCGGCAAGAAATGGACAATCTCGCAATATCTCTACACATCGCTTGGTTTGGGCCTTGCGTTGGCCGTGCTGGTGTTCCTGCAGACCGGAGCTGCGCTCCTCGCGCTCGGCGTCGGGGTGTTGATCGGTGCGGGGCTGCCGCACATGTATATCAACAATCTGATCAAGAAGCGCACCAATCAGTTCAACGCCAAGTTCCCCGACGCGATCGAGCTGCTCGTGCGCGGCCTGCGCTCGGGCCTGCCAGTGACCGAGACACTCGCTGTGGTTTCTCAGGAAGTGGCCGGCCCGGTGGGTGTCGAATTCAAGAGCATTATCGATCGGATCAAGGTCGGCAAGACGATGGAGGATGCACTCCAGGATACCGCCAACCGGCTTGATATCTCCGAGTTCAATTTCTTCTGCATTACGCTGGCGATCCAGCGGGAGACCGGGGGCAACCTTGCAGAAACCCTGTCGAACCTTGCCGATGTGCTGCGCAAACGCGCCCAGATGAAGCTCAAGATCAAGGCGATGAGCTCCGAAGCAAAGGCCTCGGCCTACATCGTCGGCTCGCTACCCTTCATCGTCTTCCTGCTGATCACCTGGGCCAATGCCGAATACATCGGTGCCTTCTTTGTCGACGAACGCCTCATGGTGGCGGGCATTGGTGGGCTGGTGTGGATGGGCATCGGTGTGTTCATCATGGCCAAGATGGTCAGCTTCGAAATCTGAGCCACGGGAGCGCAAATCATGATCAATCAACCTCCCGGACCCACCTTGCTCGGTTTCGACGTGATGCTCGTCGGGACTGTCCTGTCGGGCCTCGCAGCTTTTGCGATGCTGCTGGCGATCTATGCGGCTGTTACCATCAGAGACCCGATGGCCAAACGCGTGAAGGCGCTTGAAGGGCGGCGCGAACAGCTCAAGGCCGGCATCGTCACTTCGTCGGCCAAAAAGCGCAGCTCGTTGCGCCGTGCCTCGCAGGGCACCGAGAAGATGCGCGAACGCTTGGACCAGATGAAGGTCCTCCAGCAAAGCCAGCTCGAGGCAATCCAGCAGAAGCTCGCCCATGCCGGTTTCCGCAACAAGGAACTGGCGGTTTATGTCATCGGCGCGCGCGCGGTGCTTCCACTGGTGCTCGGCGGAATCTCGGCCATACTGGTCTATCTCGTAGAATACTTCCCGGACTGGGGCGATTTCCAGCGCTTCATGTTCTTCGCTGCGGCCGTGATCATCGGCTACAAGGGTCCGGAAATCTACCTCAGCAACGAGGCGACGAAGCGCACCAAGGAAATCCAGAAGGGCCTGCCTGATGCGCTCGACCTGCTGGTGATCTGCGCCGAGGCCGGCCTGACAGTCGATGCGGCGTTCAACCGCGTCGCGCGCGAACTGGGCCGCGCTTATCCCGAACTGGGCGATGAATTCGCCCTGACAGCGATCGAGCTTTCGTTCCTCAACGAACGGCGCACTGCGTTCACCAACCTTGCTTACCGCGTCAATCTTGATTCGGTGAAAGGCGTGGTGACCACCATGATCCAGACCGAGAAATACGGCACCCCGCTGGCAAGCGCGCTGCGCGTCCTTTCGGCCGAGTTCCGCAACGAACGGATGATGCGTGCCGAGGAAAAGGCTGCGCGCCTCCCCGCGATCATGACCGTCCCGCTGATCCTGTTCATTCTGCCGTGCCTGTTTGTCGTCATTCTTGGCCCGGCAGCCTGTGCAATCTCCGATGCGCTGATCAAATAAGCACTGATTGATCAATGCAACATGCGGGCCGGCCCTCGAAAGGGTCGGCCCGTTTCGTTTCAGTCCTGCTCTCCCAGCATCCCCTGCGCCCGCTTGCGCACCTGCTCCAGCATGACGCGCAGCATGGCCTGCTCTTCGGGTGCAAAACTTGCCAGCAAGTCGTGTTCGGTCGCCAGCGCCAGCGGCATCACCTCGGCATGGATCGTCCTGCCCTCCTGAGTCAGTTCGAGCAATTGCGAACGCCCGTCGACCGGATTGGGCAGACGGGCAATCAGCCCGCGTTCTTCCAGGACGCGGACCGCACGGTTTACAGCGACCTTGTCCATCAGCGTCGCCCGCGTCAGCGCGCGCTGGGTCAGCCCGCGGCCCGAAGCGGTGTCGCCGAGCACCGCGATAACCCGCCATTCGGGGATCTTCAGCGCAAACCGCTTGCGATAACGTTCAGCGATCAGCCCGCTGACCGCATTGGAAGCAATCGACAGCTGGTAGGGGAGAAATCCGGCCAGTTGGCCCGCATCATCATTCATAGGGGCGCGCGTCCCACCAAGGGTAGAAATCGGGCATGTCGGCGCTGACCTTGCCGGGATAGGCGGGCGGGCGCTTTTCAAGGAAGCTGGCAATGCCTTCCTTGGCATCCGCGCCGCGGCTGAGGCGATAGATCGCACGGCTATCGATCTTGTGCGCTTCCATCGGATGATCGGTGCTCGCGAGCCGCCACATCATTGCCCGCGTCATGGCGACAGAAATCGCCGAGGTGTTATCGGCAATTTCGCGTGCCAGCGCATGGGCGGCAGGCAGCAGATCGGCGGGTGCGTGGATGGATCGCACGAGGCCGCCCGCCTTCGCTTCGGCCGCATCAAACACCCGGCCGGTGTAGCACCATTCGAGCGCCTGGCTGATGCCGACGATGCGCGGCAGGAACCAGCTCGACGCGGCTTCGGGCACAATGCCGCGCCGCGCAAACACAAACCCGTAGCGGGCGGTGTCGCTGGCGAGGCGGATATCCATCGCCAGCTGCATCGTCGCCCCGACGCCGACGGCCACCCCGTTGCAGGCGGAGATCAGCGGTTTCCTGCTTTCAAACAGCCGGAGCGTCAGCAAGCCCCCGCCATCGCGCACCCGCGGATCGGAAAGGTCATCCACCTGCGTGGGATCGGAAAAGACATGCCCGCCGCCCTCGGGCGTGAGGTCAGCACCGGCACAGAAAGCCCGCTCACCACTTCCCGTGAAGATCACGGCGCGCGCACTGTCGTCCGCATCGATATCGTCCATCGCCGCCATGATCTCTTCGCCCATGGTGCGGGTATAGGCGTTCATCTTATCGGGCCGGTTGAGCGTGATCGTGGCAATGCCATCGGCCTTGTCGACGATGATCTGGGTGTATGCGCTCATGGGTTCCTCTCCTCGCCGTTCATCTTCGGGCCTGTTGGAGACACATGAGACACTGTCCAGAACATGAAAACAAGCCTCAGGCAGGCGTGCAATTTTGACAGGGGGAGAAAGCAGGCAAGGCAAGGCGCGCGGCATGGGGGCAAGCTTAAGGATGCGCTGGGATGTAGGAAAGCGGACCTCCGGCGGCGATCCCACAGCCGGAAACGAAACCGCCCCCGCGCCAGTCGGTGCGGGGGCGGCAATTTACCGGATGCGACTGAGACTTAGCGCGGCGCCATGCGGATCGCGCCGTCGAGGCGCACGTCCTCGCCGTTGAAATAGCCGGTCTCGATCATGGTCATGGCAAGCTTGGCATATTCGGTCGGGATGCCGAGGCGCTTGGGGAACGGCACCGAAGCTGCCAGTGCATCGCGCACGTTCTGCGGCGCAGCGGCGAGTAGCGGGGTGTCGAAAATGCCCGGCAGGATGGTGTTGACGCGGATGCCTTCGTTCATGAGGTCGCGCGCGATGGGCAGGGTCATGCCGATGACGCCCGCCTTCGAAGCGGAATAAGCCGCCTGGCCGATCTGGCCGTCCTCACCCGCCACCGAAGCGGTGTTCACGATAGCGCCGCGCTCGCCGAATTCGTCAATCGGATCAAGCGTCATCATGCCCGCCGCCGACTTCGCGATGCAGCGGAAGGTGCCGATCAGGTTGACCTGAATGACAAAATCAAACGCACTGATCGGGAAGTGCTTGATCGAGCCGTCTTCCTTCGAACGGCTGGCGGTCTTGATCGCATTGCCGATCCCGGCGCAGTTCACCAGAATGCGCTCCTGCCCGTGAGCGGCACGCGCCTTGGCAAAACCGGCATCGACGTCTTCATCGCTGGTCACGTTGACCTTGCAGAAGATGCCGCCGATTTCGGCAGCGAGCGCTTCGCCCTTTTCCTCGTTCATGTCGAAGATCGCGACCTTGGCGCCCTTGGCGGCCAGCGCGCGGGCCGTCGCCGCGCCGAGGCCCGAGGCGCCGCCGGTGACGACGGCGGGGGTATTGGCAGAAACTTCCATTGCTTAGTCCTCTCAGATAGAATTGATCAAATCAGCCCGCGCGGCGCTTGAGCGAAGCTCTTCGCCTGCTCAGCTCGGGCGAAAACGCATCAAAGCGCCTCGATGATGGTCACATTGGCGACGCCGCCGCCTTCGCACATCGTTTGCAGGCCATATTTCTTGCCGTGGCGCTTCAGCGCGTGAACCAGCGTCGCCATCAGCTTGGTGCCCGAAGCGCCGAGCGGGTGGCCGAGCGCGATGGCACCGCCGTGGACGTTCAGCCGCTCCGGGTCCGCCCCGGTGTGCTTGAGCCATGCGAGCGGGACCGAGGCGAAAGCTTCATTGACTTCGAACAGGTCGATGTCTTCGATGCTGAGCCCGGCGCGCTGGAGGGCGCGATCGGTAGCGAACAGCGGCTCTTCGAGCATGATCACCGGATCGCCCGCCGTGACGGTAAGATTGTGAATGCGCGCCAACGGCGTTAGGCCGTGGGCCTTCAGCGCCGCATCGCTCACCACCAGCACCGCCGAGGAACCATCACAGATCTGGCTCGACGAAGCAGCGGTGATCGCGCCATCGGGCGAGAGCAGCTTCACTCCTGCAATCCCTTCGAGGGTCGCATCGAAGCGGATGCCTTCGTCGATGGTGTGGAGCTGCGGGCCTTCGGGCGTTTCGATTTCGACCGGCACGATCTCGCGCTCGAAGGCGCCAGCCTTGGTCGCGGCAATCGCGCGCTGGTGGCTCTGATAGGCGAATGCGTCGAGGTCGTCCTTGGTGAAGCCGTGCTTCTTGACGATCATCTCGGCGCCCATGAACTGGCTGAAATTGATGCCGGGGAACTTCTCCTCAAGGCCGGCGGCCTTGCTGTAAAGCCCTTCCTTCATGTGCAGCGTGACATTGGAGCCCATCGGCACGCGGCTCATGCTTTCCACACCGCTTGCGATCACCACATCCTGCGTGCCGCTCATCACGGCTTGGGCGGCGAACTGGATCGCCTGCTGCGAGGAACCGCATTGGCGGTCAATCGTCACGGCCGGGGTCGACTGCGGGAGCAGTTTCGAGGCGAGCACGCCCATGCGTCCGACCTGCAAGGCCTGCTCGCCCGCCTGGCTGACGCAGCCGGTCACCACATCATCGATCGCCTTGGGATCGATCCCGCTGCGCTCGACAATGGCATCAAGCGACTTGGCCAGCAGATCGACCGGGTGCACACCAGCCAGACGTCCGCCACGCCGTCCACCAGCCGTGCGCACGGCTTCGACAATATAGGCTGTGGTCATCATTCTCTCTCCTCTGCACGGGCCAATCAGTTGCTGATCGCCACTTGCTTCGCGCGAAAACGCCTATGGGAGCCACGCGCCGGAATCAAGCGTGTAAGATAAGGGCGGCGCGCAATCTTACCTTGTGCGCCCCTGATCGCGATCAAGCAGTAATTGCCACAGGATCGCCGCGATCTCGCCATCGGGCACGCCGGTAATGCGCTCGGGGCGCCAGCGTCGTTCGAACGCCTCGACCGCCTTCACCTGATCGGTGATGTCATAGCCGAAGCGTTCGAGCGCGAGGAAGAACGCCCCGTCATTATGGAACGGATTGCCCGCAGCAAGACATGCGGGGCGCGGCAGGCACAGCTTGTAGTCCGCCAGCCGATCCCACGGGAACAGTTCGCCCGGATCGATCTTGCGCATCGGAGCAACGCAGGAATGGCCCACCACATTGGCGCGCGGGATATCATACTGCTTTACCAGCCGGGCGAGCAGCGGGATTAGCGCGTCGATCTGCGCATCGGCAAAGCCACGATAGCCCCCATTCGCGGGCTCGTGGCCGGGGTGATCAAGCTCGATCCCGATACTGGCCGAATTCACATCGGGAATGCCGCGCCAATAGGAAGCGCCCGCATGCCATGCCCGGCGATCTTCGGGGACCAAGCGGATCACCCCGCCTTCCTCTGTGATGCAGTAATGCGCGCTGACCTTGGCTTCCGGATCCGTCATCCGGTCAAGCGCCGTGCCGACCGGCTTCATCTCGGTATAATGAAGCACCACCATCGAGATCGGGAGCGTGCGCTCGTCATGATTGGGCGAAAGGCGTTCTTCGTGAACCAGTTCATCCTCGCCCATCGCCCGCCTCCCTCAGCCGATCAAACCTTCGGGTTCGGGAAGCACCGCCCCCAGAACCAGCACGCCGTCACCCAGCTTGTATTGCAACCCGCCAGCCAACTCCTCGGCAACCAGCGCGATCATGTGCGCAGCAGCGGTGCGGCTGGTGATTTCGTGGTCAGGCAGATCGCCTTGCAGTGCACGCCCGATGGTCTCGTCAAAGGCGATCCGGTCGCCCTTCACCCGCGCCACGATCTCGACCGCACCTTCACGCCGTTCGGCACCGATGTCGAGCGTTCCGCCGCGCACCAGCGTATCCAGCGCAATCTGTGCCAGATTGAGCAGCACCTTGATGGCAGGCTTGGGCAGGCTCGGATCGCTTATTGCCCAGTTGATCGTGACCCGCTTGTTGTCAGCGGCGAGTGCGTTGATGATGGATTGCGCCTCGATGATCGGGATTGCCTCGCCGAAACCACCGGCGGCGCCGAAGGCAAGGCGGAAAAACTTGAGCTTGTCGGCGCTGATCCGCGCCGAATGTTCGAGCAATTCGATGCACTTGGCGCGCATGTCGGGGTCTTGCTCGTCGGCGAGCAATTCAAGCCCGTTGGCCAGCGCACCCACCGGCGAGAGCATATCATGGCACAGCCGCGAACATAGCATGGCGGCGAGATCGGTTTGCGAGGTCATGCCCTGCGTCCTAGCTTTCGATTATGGTAAAGGAAAGAGCAGTGAAGCCGTCCTCGCCATCGCGCCAGAACTGCACCGAATCACCCGCGACAATCGCCCAGATCGTGCCGTCGCGCGTGGATTGCGCCTGATCGGTGGGCGAGGGTTCGGGATGGCCATTGGGGTGTGAGTGGTAATAGCCGATCACCTGAGTTGCCCCCGGCGCGCGCGCCGCGCGGTGCGCATCGATCAGCGCCTGCGGATCGATTTCGAAATGCGTCTGCGGAGCGGAATGCACATTGCGCGCCGCTTGGATTGCAGTGATGTGTTCGCGCCCTGCGCGGCGCTCCCCAAGCAATATCCCGCATGCCTCTTGCGGGAAGGCGGCGCGGGCCGCGGCAAGGAGGGCGGCAAAAACGCTGCTTGTCAGCATAACTTCCATTGCGCATGGCCTTACCATGTCCGCCGAGGAAATCATCACCGGCATCACCCCCGCATCCGGCCGGCTCGACAAGGTGCTGGCCGAGGCGAGCGGGCTGTCGCGCGCGCGGGTGCAGGCCCTGATTGCCGAGGGACGCATCGCCCTCGCGGGGAAGCCTGCCAGCACTGCCTCGCTCAAGGTCGCCGAAGGCACGCCCTTCGCCATCACCATCCCGCCCGCCACCGATGCCATCGCCGCGCCGGAGGATATTCCGCTCTCCATCGCCTATGAGGACGCGCATCTCATTGTGATCGACAAACCGGCGGGCATGGTCGTGCATCCGGCGGCGGGCAATCCGGCGGGCACGCTCGTCAATGCGCTGCTCCATCATTGTAGAGGGCAGTTATCGGGCATAGGCGGGGTCGCGCGACCAGGAATTGTCCACCGGATCGACAAGGACACATCAGGGCTGCTGGTGGTCGCCAAAAGCGATGCCGCCCACGAAGGGCTTGCCCGCCAATTCGCGGCCCACACGGTATACCGCCGTTATCTCGCAGCCTGTGCCGGGCACCCTGCCCCGCCCGAAGGCACGATCAATGCCCGGCTGGGCCGATCGGATGCGGACCGCAAGAAAATGGCTGTGCTGCCAAAGGATTCCTTGCGCGGCAAACACGCGATTACGCACTACACAACGCTTGAAAGATTAGACCACGCCGCGCTGATCGAATGCCGGCTGGAAACCGGGAGAACCCACCAGGTGCGCGTTCACTGTGCATCAATCGGTCATGCGCTATTGGGAGATCCGCTTTATGGGCGAACGCCCAAGGCGCTGCGCCCCGTACTGGAGCGAATCGGTTTCGCGCGTCAGGCGCTGCATGCGGCGGAACTGGGGTTCGTCCATCCCGTCACCGGCGAAGACCTGCGTTTTGCCAGCCCTCTCCCCGACGATATGCGGGAACTGATCGACGAACTTGGCAGTAGTTATCGATGAAATAAGCAGCACAGCACGAAAATTGCGTCTATATAAGCTCCCGGTGGCCCAAACCGCTGGATGCTCATCAGAGGTCCTGCGCATAGTGGTCGACTACAGAAAGGTCAGGTTACCTATGAACAAGCCCAAGACCCAGTCTCTTCCGGCTTTGAGCGGTGAGCAAAGCCTCAACCGCTACCTTGCGGAAATCCGCAAATATCCGGTGCTGACGGCTGAGCAGGAGTACATGCTCGCCAAGCGTTATCAGGAACATGAGGATCCCGAAGCCGCCGCACAACTGGTGTCGAGCCACTTGCGGCTCGTTGCCAAGATCGCGATGGGTTATCGCGGCTATGGCCTGCCGCTCGCTGATCTCATTTCCGAAGGCAATGTTGGCCTGATGCAGGGTGTCAAGAAGTTCGAACCCGATCGCGGTTTCCGCCTTGCGACCTATGCGATGTGGTGGATCAAGGCGAGCATTCAGGAATTCATCCTGCGCTCGTGGAGCCTTGTAAAAATGGGCACCACGTCGGCGCAGAAGAAGTTGTTCTTCAACCTGCGCCGCATGAAAAAGCAGCTGGAGGCTTACGAGGACAGCGACCTCAGCCCGGCCGATGTCGCCAAGATCGCAACCGATCTCGGCGTGCCCGAGCAGGAAGTCGTCAACATGAACCGGCGCATGATGATGGGCGGCGATGCCTCGCTCAACGTCTCGATGCGCGCGGATGAGGATGGTGCGGGCCAGTGGCAGGATTGGCTGGTTGATGATCGGCCGCTGCAGGACGAAACCGTTGCCGATGCTGAGGAATCGCAGATCCGTATGGAAATGCTCTCGCAGGCGATGGAAAGCCTCAACGAGCGCGAACGTCATATCCTTACCGAACGCCGCCTGACAGACAAGCCGCAGACACTGGAGGAATTGTCGCAGGCCTATGATGTCAGTCGCGAACGTATCCGTCAGATCGAAGTGCGCGCCTTTGAAAAGCTGCAAAAAGCGATGCACCGCATTGCTGGCGAGAGGTTGCTGCCGGGAATGGCGTAGTTTGTTCGACGGCATGAGCGCGTCCGCGCTCTCGTCAGCCTTCAAAAAAGGGCGCTGCGAACCCTCGCAGCGCCCTTTTTTCGTATGGCGAAGGGTAGCCGCTGCCTAGGCCGCTACTTTGAGGACGCCAGATCAAGCACCGCAGCTACCATCGCCCGCGTGCCGAGCACAACGCCTTCACGCGGGGCAATCTGGAACAGCGGCGAATGGTGCCCGGCCACCGGCGGACCGCCTGCCTTGGCTGCCGCGATTCGCTCCGGCGTGGTGCCGCCGACCGCGAAGTAATAGCCCGGAACGCCGGTGTCGGGTGCGACGAAATAGGTAAAATCCTCCGCACCCATGTTCTTTTGCACAAACGGCACGACCGCCGCCTCGCCCAGTTCGCGCTGCATCACCGCGTTGAGCCGGCGCGCAAGCGCGGGATCATTATTGGTGGTGGGCGTGCCCGAAAGCCGCTTGACCTCAACCGGCATGGTATCGGGCAGCCCGTGGGCCTTGCCGATATTGACTGCGATCCGCGAAATCGTGGCGATCACCTGTTCGCGGGTTTCCTCGTCATTGGCGCGCACAGTCACTTGCAGCATCGCCTCGTCAGAGATGATGTTGTGCTTCGATCCGGCATGGAACGAGCCGACTGTCACCACCACCGGCGTGAGCGGGCCGATCTCGCGGCTGTTAATGGATTGCAGCGCCGTCACGATCTGCGAGGCGATATAGACCGGATCACGCCCGAGATGCGGCGCAGCGCCGTGAGTGCCAATGCCGGGCACGCGGATATCAAGCGAATCCGAGCTTGAATACTGGATGCCTTCCGATGCGGAAACCTTGCCCGTCTCCAGTTCGGCGGCAACGTGGAAGGCCAGCGCATAATCAGGCTTGCCGAACCGCTCGTAAAGCCCGTCCTCCATCATTGCCTTTGCGCCGCGCACACCTTCTTCGGCGGGCTGGACGACGAACATCAGCGTGCCCTTCCACTGATCCTTCATCGCGGCGAGCCGGCGCGCGGTGCCGACCATCGAGGTGATATGCACATCATGCCCGCAGGCATGCATCACCGGATATTCCTTGCCGTCCTCGCCGATCTGCTTTGCCTTAGAGGCGTAGGGGAGGCCCGATTTCTCCTCGACGGGCAGCCCGTCCATATCGGCACGCAGCAGGATCAGCGGCCCATCGCCATTCTTCATGATCCCGACCACCCCCGTCTTGCCGACGCCCGTGGTTACCTCCATCCCGGCAGCCTTCAGTTCTGCCGCCATCTTGGCTGCGGTGCGGTTTTCAAGGAAACCCATCTCGGGGTTCTGATGGAAGTCAAGGAACAGCGGCGCGAGATAATTATCATACTCCGCCTCGATCGCCTTGCGGGTTGCCGGGTCTTCCGCAGCAGCAGGTTGGGCGGCAAAAGCAAGCGCAAACGCGCTGGTGGCGGCGGTGTATATAAGGCGCATTGGTTCGTCCCCCTGTATCGCCTTCTCGCTAGCCCACGCCCGACACTCCCGCAAGCCGGAGGCATGCCCGATTGCGCGGCTGTGAGTGCTCGCCTAAGGCGCTGGGATGATCCGCACAACCGCCCGCATTCTCGCCAAGATCATTATCGGCTGGATCGCGCTTACCGCAGTGTTGGTGGTCACATTCAAGTTTGTGCCGGTGCCCGTGACGGCCACGATGGTGATGGATGAAAACGGCATCACCAAGGATTGGGAAAGCCTCGCCAATATTGATCGCAACCTCGTGGCCGCTGTGATCGCGGCTGAGGATTCACGCTTCTGCGAACATTCCGGCTTCGATACCGAAGCGATCGAGCAGGCGATGAAGGAAAACATGGAAGGTGGTCGCATCCGTGGCGGATCGACGATCAGCCAGCAAACCGCGAAGAACGTCTTCCTGTGGCAAGGCGGCGGCTACGTCCGCAAAGGCTTTGAGGCCTGGTTTACGTTCTGGATCGAACTGGTTTGGGGCAAGCGGCGGATTATGGAAGTCTATCTCAACGTGGCGGAAACGGGCATCGGCACCTACGGCGCCGAAGCCGGAGCGCAGCGCTATTTCGGCAAATCCGCTGCGCGCCTTTCCCCTGACGAAGCCGCCCGCATGGCGGCGGCACTCCCCAGCCCCAAGAAACGCTCGGTCAAGAACCCGCGCGGCTGGCTTGCCCGGCATGGCAACCGGATCGAACGGCGGATCGGGATCGTGAAGCGCGACGGGCTGGACGCCTGTGTGTACAACTAACCCGGAACCCGGCGGCTTACCCATGCGTTTCGCGCGGATAATGCCCGCTTCACCCGATTTTTTGCACTGCCGCACATGATGCCGCAACAAGAGCGCCCTGCCGCCCTGGCTCCAGCGGCCTCGGCTCAAGCCCGTGAGGCTCTGCGTGCGGCCATGCTGCGGTTGGCCGATGGTGACAAGACCGCGCTTGAGGAAATCTACCGCGCTACACGGGTGAAGCTTTTCGGCATTTGCCTGCGTATCTTGGGCGACCGAAAGGAAGCCGAGGACGCCTTGCAGGACGTTTACGTCAATCTCTGGCAGCGGGCTGACCGCTACGACCCTGCGCGCGCAAGCCCGATTGCGTGGTTGGCGGCGTTTGCGCGCAACCGCGCGATTGATCGTCTTCGTATGGGCAAGGTGCGCGCCGGCGCGGTGCCGGTCGAGGAAGCCGCACCTCTGGCTGACGAAAGCCCGCTGGCCGAAGCGTTACTGATCGATCTGGAACGCAATGCCCAGATTCACACCTGCCTCAGCACGCTGGATGAACGCACACAGACCCACATCCGCGCGGCCTTTTTCGAAGGCAGGACCTATGCTGAACTTGCCGAGCAGGCAGGCGTGCCGCTTGGCACCATGAAAAGCTGGATCCGGCGCGGTCTGATGCGCCTGCGGGCCTGTCTCGAAGCGAGCGAGCGGACATGAGCGAGAATCCCGAACAGGATGTCGCCCGCGATGATCCGCTGATTGCGGCGGAGTGGTCGCTCGGCCTGCTCGAAGGCGAGGAATTGCTCGCTGCGCGCGGCAAGCACGCAGTGGACCCCGATTTTGCCTGGCGCAAGGAATGGTGGGACAACTGGTTTGCCCCGTTGGCTGATGAAATTGCTCCCGCCGAACCCTCACCCCAGGTTTGGGAGCGCATAGCCAGCTCTCTCGCCGCGCCCGAGCCCGGCTTGGCCGAAGTGGTCGCGCTCAAAGCGCGGGTGAAGCGCTGGCAGATCGTCTCGGCGCTTACGTCTGCGGCGGCAGCTGTCGCGCTGATGGTGAGCATGTTCGGCCCGTCGCCTGCGCCTGCGCCCGGGAAACCCGCGCTGGCCGCCGCTCCACTGGTCGCTGCCGTACCGATCGGCGACACCGGCCTGCGGCTTGATGTCACTTACATCCCGGCAAGCGAGCAGATGCTGGTAAGCGCTGCCGGCCTCACGGCGGACGGCGTGCATGATCATGAATTGTGGCTGGTACCGGGTGATGGCAGCGCGCTGCAATCGCTGGGTGTGATTGAGCCGGGCGAGGTGCACAGCATGGCGCTTCCCGCCGATGTCACCCGCCATCTGTCAAACGGTGCGCAGCTTGTGCTGACTCGTGAGCCGCTCGGCGGCAAGCCCGCAGAGGCAGAGGCAGGCCCGGTGGTAGCCCGCGGCGCCTTCGCCCCGGTGTAAAATCAGCGCGTATTACGCAATTCGTCGTGCATAGGCGGCAACTCACCCGCTTTGCTGGGCTGTCCCGCATCCTTACAGGCACTCGCTCGTAACTTCATGACAAAGCCGCCATGCGCTTTGTTATCCAAGGAGAATTCCATGTCCGCTACTCCCCGACTGACATTCAAGGCCGCCGCCCTCGCGCTGCTGGCCGCCACCACTCCCCTCGCGACCGCACCTGCACTCGCCGATAATCACGCGGGCCATGCCGTTGCCAAGGGCAACATCGTCGAAACCGCACAGGGCACCGGCATGCACAACACGCTGGTCGCCGCCGTACAGGCTGCCGGCATTGCCGATATGCTGTCTTCGCCCGGCCCGTTCACCATCTTCGCACCGACCGATGACGCGTTCGGCAAGCTGCCCGCCGGCACGGTGGAAACGCTGGTGAAGCCCGAAAACAAGCAGATGCTGATCGGCATTCTTGCGTACCACGCAGTGGCCGGCGAAGTGACCAGCACCGCGCTGGTCAAGATGATCCAGGACAATGGCGGCAAGGCCACCATCAACACTGTCATGGGCGGCACGCTCACCGCTGAAATCGTCGATGGCAAGGTTGTGATCACCGATGCCAAGGGCGGCACTTCGACCGTGACCATGGCGGACGTGGAAACATCCAACGGCGTGATCCATGTCACCGACGGGGTGTTCCTCCCCGCCTGAGCCTTATTCGGCTAGCGCTGCGTCGGCCATCCCCCACCTCCCACGGTCGGAGCAGCGCATTTTGAACCCCGTCCGGCTCCTCCTCCACGGGCCGGGCGGGGTTTTTTGTTCCCCGGACTTCCCGCGAAAAAGCAAACGGGCGCCAGAGCTGATGCCCCGGCGCCCGCAAGATTGATCGGCTGGATACGTGGCTTACGCCGCCGCTTCCTTCTGCTCCTTAGTGCCGTGGACGCGGATCGGTTCCTTCTTGCCGCCAACCACATCAGCATCGATCACGATTTCGGTGACGCCTTCCATGTCGGGCAGATCGAACATCGTATCGAGCAGCAGGCCTTCGACAATCGAGCGCAGGCCGCGCGCACCGGTCTTGCGCTTGATCGCGCGCTCGGCAATCGCTTGCAGTGCATCGTCGGTGAAGGTGAGTTCCACATCCTCAAGCTCGAACAGCTTGCGATATTGCTTCACCAGTGCGTTCTTCGGCTCCTTGAGGATTGTCACCAGCGCCGCGACATCAAGGTCGTGCAAGGTGGCAATCACTGGCAGACGGCCGACGAATTCGGGAATGAGGCCGAATTTGAGGAGATCTTCCGGCTCGCTCTTCTCCAGCAGCTCGCCAACGCGGCGCTTGTCCGGATCGGCAACATGCGCACCAAAACCGATGGAACGCTTCTGCAGACGATCGGCGATGATCTTGTCGAGGCCGGCAAAGGCCCCGCCGCAGATGAACAGGATGTTGGTGGTGTCGACCTGCAGGAATTCCTGCTGCGGATGCTTGCGCCCGCCCTGCGGCGGGACGGAGGCCGTGGTGCCTTCCATCAGCTTGAGCAGAGCCTGCTGCACGCCCTCGCCCGAAACATCGCGGGTGATCGAGGGGTTTTCGGCCTTGCGGGTAATCTTGTCGATCTCGTCGATATAGACGATCCCGTGCTGGGCCTTCTCGACATTGTAATCGGAGGCCTGGAGCAGCTTGAGGATGATGTTCTCGACATCCTCACCCACGTAACCCGCTTCGGTCAGCGTGGTCGCATCGGCCATGGTGAAAGGCACGTCAAAAGTTCGCGCCAGCGTCTGTGCCAGCAGCGTCTTGCCCGAACCCGTGGGGCCAACCAGCAGGATGTTCGACTTGGCAAGTTCGACATCGCCTGCCTTGCCGCTGTGCTTCAACCGCTTGTAGTGATTGTGCACCGCGACCGCTAGCACGCGTTTGGCGCGGTCCTGCCCGATGACGTAATCATTGAGCGTGGTGAAGATATCCATCGGCGTCGGAATTTCGCCTTCCTTGCGGCCGGCAATCCCTGCCTTTGTCTCTTCACGGATGATGTCGTTGCACAGCTCTACGCATTCATCGCAGATGAACACCGTGGGGCCTGCGATAAGCTTGCGCACCTCGTGCTGCGACTTGCCGCAGAAGCTGCAATAGAGGGTACTCTTGCTGTCAGAACCGCTCAATTTGGTCATTCCTGTGTCCTCGAATCCGCATGACCAAGCCGGGCTTTGCCTTGTGCGGATTCGTCAAGTGTATCTTCAGCGCAGGATGAATCAACTCGCGCTGCGCTTTTTCCTGTCCACTCCATAGCGGGAAAAGCGGCAAAAGAACCGCAAATCCGGCTCTCTGCCTGAAGCTTGTCCCGCGCTGGAGCAGGTTTGCGACGGCTTATTCCGGCGCGCCGCCCGAACCGTCAGCCGACGAATCCTCGTTCTCGGGGCGGGTTTCGAAGACCTTGTCGATCAAACCAAAGGCGAGCGCTTCCTCCGCTTCGAGGAAGGTGTCACGATCCATCGCCCGCTCGATCTCCTCGAGCTTCTGGCCAGTAAACTTGACGTAGAGATCATTCATCCGCGAACGGATGCGAAGGATTTCGCGCGCCTGGATTTCAATGTCGGACGCCATCCCGCGCGCCCCGCCCGAAGGCTGGTGGATCATGATTCGCGCATTGGGCAGGGCGATCCGCATCCCCGGCTCGCCCGCCGCCAGCAGGAAACTGCCCATGCTGGCTGCCTGTCCGATGCAAACCGTCGACACGCGCGGCTTGATATATTGCATGGTGTCGTAAATCGCGAGACCGGCTGTCACCACACCGCCCGGCGAATTGATGTACATGCTGATCGGCTTTGACGGATTTTCGCTTTCAAGGAAGAGCAGCTGCGCGACGATCAGCGAGGCCATGCCATCTTCGACCTGCCCCGTCACGAAGACGATCCGTTCACGCAGCAAGCGCGAGAAAATGTCAAAGCTGCGTTCGCCCCGGCTGGTCTGCTCAACGACCACAGGCACCAGTGCACCGGTTACCGGATCGCGGGTGAATTGACCCTGGGTGCCGTAGGTTTCGCCGAGAGTGCCGGACAGATCGATCATGGGGCTGTGCATCCTTTGTGTTCTTTCATCCCGCTATGTCGGAGGCAGGCAGGCAATTTCAAGTGCGTTTACCGCGTCGCCTGTGAATTGCCGCGCTCCGGTCGCGTTTTCCCGCTTGCATGGAGCGAGCGGCGTGGCACACCTTGGCGCCCATGAACCATCACACCTATGCGCGCACTGCGCTCGCCGCCCTGCTTGTTACCACCGCTTCGGCGGCGCTTGCACAGAAGGGCGGCTCTGCCAGCCCCGAGGTCGCAGCCGCGACCTATATCGAACGGATCCGCACGCTGGATGATGCAGGGCCCGAACTGAACGCGGTGATCGTCTATGATGCGGAAGCGGCAACCAAGGCGCGCGCGGCGAAAGGCGCGCTGCAAGGGCGCACCGTTCTGGTCAAGGACAATATCGAAACCGCCGAATGGCCAACCACTGCCGGATCGCTGGCGTTGGCGGCCAACGCAACGGGCCGCGATGCGCCCCTGATTGCCAACCTGCGCCGCGCTGGCGGGGTCGTGCTCGGCAAGACGAACCTTTCCGAATGGGCCAATATCCGCTCCAATGGATCAACCAGCGGGTGGAGCGCGGTTGGCGGTCTTGTCAAGAATCCTCACGCGATTGATCGCAATGCCTGTGGCTCGTCATCGGGCAGCGGTGCGGCGGTTGCGGCGGGGCTCGCTTGGGCCGCGATCGGCACGGAAACGAATGGCTCGATCACTTGCCCCGCCAGCGTCAACGGCATTGTCGGTTTCAAGCCGAGTGTCGGCATCGTGAGCCGGACCCATGTCGTGCCGATTTCCAGCACGCAGGATACTGCCGGGCCGATGACAGCAAGCGTGTATGACGCTGCCTTGCTGCTCACCGCCATTGCCGGGCGGGATGAGGCCGATCCGGTGACGCTGGAGGCCAGACGGGTCGCGGATTACACAGCCGGGCTTGCGGATTACTCGCTCGCCGGGGTGCGGATCGGGGTCATGCGCGGACAAGTGGGCAACCGCGAGGATTTGAAGGCGATCTTCAACACCGCGCTTGCCGATCTTGAGCGGGCGGGTGCGGTGCTGGTCGACATCACCTTCCAGCCCAACCGCCAGATGAACGCGGACAGCTTCACTGTGCTGATGTTCGAACTGCGGGAGGAAATGGGCAATTATCTCGCTTCGATCCCGGCGTTCAAGGAAGGCGACACGCCTCGCAGCCTCGCAGACCTCATCGCCTTCAACACCGCCAACGCCGACAAGGAAATGCGCTGGTTCGATCAGGACTTGTTCGAATTGGCAGAAACCACCACGGACCGCGCAGCCTATGAAACCGCCAGCGCCAATGCGCTGAGGATCGCCGGACCGGAAACGCTCGACAAACTTCTGGCCGAAAACAATGTGCAGTTCCTCGTCGCACCGACCCGCGAGGCGGCCTGGGTGAGTGATCTTGTCAATGGCGACAATTTCAATGGCTCGGTCGGGTTCGGGAGCCCGGCGGCAATTGCCGGCTACCCGCACCTTACCGTGCCAATGGGGGCCATCGAAGGCCTGCCGGTGGGCCTGTCGATCATGGGCACGAAATGGGCCGATCATGATGTGCTGAAAGCGGGCGCGGCCTACGAAAAAGCGCGGACAGCAAAACTGCCCGCGCCTTCGTTTGAACGGTGGAAGCCTGCGGCGAAATAGCGCCGATCCCACCCTTCCGCGAACGGAGGGAGGGTAAGACGGCTTACTTCTTGGCAGCTGCCTTCTTGGCCGGGGCCTTCTTGGCGGCAGGCTTTTCTGCCGGAGCTTCCGCGTCGTCATTGGCCTTCTTGGCAGCGGCTTTCTTGGGCGCAGCCTTCTTGGCAGGCTTGGCTTCGACTGGAGCGTCCTCCGCGGCTGCTTCCTTCTTGGCCGGAGCCTTCTTCTTGGCAGGAGCCTTCTTGGGCGCAGGCGCAGCTTCTGCGCCTTCTTCGGCTTCGATAGCGGCCTGAAGCTCCTCGACCGTCACTTCACGCTCAGTGATGTCGGCCTTGTCGAACAGGAAGTCGACAACCTTGTCCTCGTAAAGAGGCGCGCGCAGCTGGGCGGCGACCATCGGCTCGGACTGGACATATTCGATGAAGCGCTGGCGGTCTTCCGGGCGATATTGCGCGGCGGCCTGCTGCACCAGCATACCCATTTCCTGCGACGTCACCTCGACACCATTGGCCTGACCAATTTCCGAGAGCAGCAAGCCCAAACGCACGCGGCGCTCGGCGATGGTGCGGTATTCGTCCTTCTCGTCCTCGATCTGCTTCAGTGCAGCTTCAGGGTTTTCATCCTGAGCAGCTTCCTGCTGGAGTTGTGCCCAGATCTGCTCGAATTCTGCGTCGACCATGCTCGGCGGGACTTCAAAGCTGTGACCGGCTGCCAGCTGATCGAGCAGCTGGCGCTTCATCTGGGTGCGGGTCAGGCCAGCGGTCTGCTGTTCAAGCTGCGCCTTCATGATCTCCTTGAGCTTATCAAGGCTGTCGAGGCCGAGGTTCTTGGCGAAATCCTCGTCGATCACGGTTTCGGTCTCAACCTTCACCGCCTTAACGGTGACGTCAAAGGTGGCTTCCTTGCCCGCCAGATGATCGGCCTGATAGTCGGTCGGGAAAGTCACGGTGATCGTCTTTTCCTGACCGGTCTTCACGCCCACCAGCTGGTCTTCAAAGCCGGGGATGAACATGTTCGAACCCAGCACCAGCGCGGTGTCTTCGGCCGAACCACCTTCGAAGGGCTCGCCATCCAGCTTACCTACAAAATCGATAATCAGCTGATCGCCGTCCGCCGCCTTCTTTGTCTTGGCCGCATCCTTGTAGCTCTTGTTGTTGCCAGCAATCCCGGCAAGCGCTTCGTCAATCTGCGCGTCGGTGACAGGAACCACCAGCCGCTCGATCTTCAGGCCATCGGTGCTCGGCGTTTCGATAACCGGCAGCACTTCAAGCCGGATCGTCAGCTCGGCATCCTTGCCCTGTTCATAGCCTGCACCCAGTTCCACCTGCGGCTGCATCGCGGGACGCAGCTGTTCATCGCGGATCACCTTGTCGAGCGAATCGCGAATCGTGTCATTCACCACCTGCGCGTGGACACTTTCGCCATGCATCTTCTTGAGAAGGTTGACCGGCACCTTGCCCGGACGGAAACCCGGCATCCGCACCTGCGGTGCGATCTTCTTGAGCTCGGCATCGACACGCGCGGCAATATCACCTGCCGTGATTGTCACGGCGTAGGTGCGCTTCAAACCTTCATTGACAGTCTGCTTGGTTTGCATGGGAATGGGCAAAGCCTTCTTGAAGTGAAATCCATATAAGCCGGGCGGCGCGGAACCGGGCGAATTTGGTGCGGGCGAAGGGACTCGAACCCCCACATCTTGCGATACCAGAACCTAAATCTGGCGCGTCTACCAATTTCGCCACGCCCGCATTGCCCGAACGAAGCCGCGCGGGAAGCGTAGCCCCCCGCGCGATATTGCGTGCGCCTCTATCCCGCTTGGATCAAAAGGGCAAGCGCAACACGCTTGAAGGCAGCGCAAAGCCGGATTAGAGGCGCGGTCTATGACAGACAGCACCGCAACCGACCTGCCGCCCGATCACTTGTCCGTGAACCCGGCGAGCCCGCATTTCAACGCCGAATTGCTCCAGCGCGGCATCGGTATCCGGTTCAAGGGCGCGGTGCGCACAGATGTCGAGGAATATTCGATTTCCGAAGGCTGGGTGCGGGTGCAGGCGGGCAAGACGGTTGACCGGCGCGGACGCCCGCTGCTGATCAAGCTGACCGGCGAGGTCGAAGCGTGGTTCGAGGATCTCGGCGAGGATGCTCCGGTCGCCCGCAAGGGGTAGCCCAAAGTTTCGCTAACGCGAACCGCAGACCACCCGCAACAAACTTGCCAAACCTCATGTTTGCGCCCACTTGAGCGGCAATCATGAGTGTTCCCAGCAAACCGCAAGTCATCATCATCGGCCGGCCCAATGTCGGCAAATCCACGCTGTTCAACCGGCTGGTGGGCAAGAAGCTTGCTCTTGTCGACGATCAGCCGGGGGTGACGCGTGATCGCCGGATGGGCGATGCGGTGATTGCCGGACTTGCCTTCACCATTGTCGACACCGCCGGGTGGGAGGATGAAGACCCCTACACCCTGCCCGGCCGGATGCGCGCGCAGACAGAGGCGAGCCTTGAAGGTGCGGATGCCGCGCTGTTCGTGATCGACGCTCGCGCCGGATTGACCCCGCTTGACGAGGAAATCGCCCGCTACCTGCGCGAACAATCCGTGCCCGTGGTGGTGGTGGCCAACAAGGCTGAAGGCGCAGCAGGCGAAGGCGGCGTGCTCGAATCCTATGCGCTCGGGCTGGGCGATCCGGTGGCGCTTTCAGCCGAGCATGGCGAAGGCATCGCCGATCTGTTCGGTGCGTTATGGCCGATCATCGGAGAGCAGGCCGAAGCCTATGAGGCGGCGCAGGAGGAGGCCGAGGCCGCTCTTGACGATGACGAGGAGCGCCCGCGCGGGCCCCTGAAGCTCGCCATTGTCGGCCGCCCCAATGCGGGTAAATCGACCCTGATCAACCGCCTGCTCGGTGAAGACCGGTTGCTCACCGGCCCGGAAGCAGGAATCACGCGCGATTCGATTGCAGTGGACTGGCAATGGACCGATCCCAAGACGGGCGAAATGCGGGACATTCGCCTCATCGACACAGCGGGGATGCGCAAGAAGCGCAATGTCACCGAAAAGCTGGAAAAGCTTTCGGTCGCCGACGCACGGCGCGCGGTGGACTTCGCCGAAGTCGTGGTGCTGCTGCTTGATGCCACCCAGGGGCTTGAACATCAGGACCTGAAGATCGCGTCGCTCGTGCTTGAGGAAGGCCGCGCGCTGATGATTGCAATCAACAAGTGGGATGTGGCCGAAGACGCGAGCAAGCTGTTCAACGGCATTCGCGCCGCGCTTGATGATGGCTTGGCGCAGGTGCGCGGCCTGCCCCTGCTCGCGGTCAGCGCCAAGACGGGCAAGGGGCTCGACCAGATGCTGGGCGCGGCGTTCGAGCTGCGCGAAACATGGTCGCGGCGCGTACCAACCGCCGCGCTTAACCGCTGGTTCGATGATGCGCTTGAAGCCAATCCGCCGCCTGCCCCCGGCGGCAAGCGGATCAAGCTGCGCTATATCACGCAGGTCGGCACCCGCCCCCCGCGCTTCGTGATTTTCGGCACGCGGCTTGATGCCCTGCCCACGAGCTATGAACGGTATCTGGTCAACGGCATCCGTGCCAAGCTCGGCTTTGATGCGGTGCCGGTGCGGGTGACGCTCAAGAGCCCCAAGAACCCCTTCGCCAAGGACGGGTGATCATGCTGCTGCTCGATCTGCTGTCATCCGGCGCAAACCCGCTGCTTTCTTTCGAGATCATCGAACGCACCGCCTCTACCCCAAGGGTGCAGCAGGTCGTGCAGTTGAGCCTAGCGCCCGCGTTCCTGCTGTCCGGGATCGGGGCGATCATGAACGTGATCATGAGCCGGATGATCTGGATTGCCCAGCGTGTCGACAAGATCGAGGACAAGCTGGAGGACGAGCGCACGTCCAAGCAGGTGCGCGAACATGGCTGGCTGATGCGGCGACGCAAGCTGGCGCAGGGCGCGATCCTGTTTTCGACCGCAGCGGCAGTGATGATCAGTCTCGTGATCGGCCTGCTGTTCATCTCGGCCTATATCACCGCGCAGATCGGCACGGTTATCGCCGCGCTGTGGGTGCTGACAATGGTGCTGCTGGTGACAGGCCTTGGTTTTTTCCTGATGGAAACCCGGCTGGCCGCGCGCGGCGCGGGCGCGACCCCATAACAAAAGGGCGGAGCATCGCTGCCCCGCCCCTCTATCGCATTGCGGGCCTTTCAGTCAGCCTTCGCCAGCAGGCGCGCTTTGCAACTGGACATAGTTGGGCAAGCCCATCAGCTTGATCATGTCGAACTGCTTCTCAAGAAAATCGACATGCTCTTCCTCGTTCTTGAGGATATGTTCGAAAATCTGGCCCGAGGTGAAGTCCTTCACATCCTGACAATAGGCAGCCGCTTCCTTGAGCAGCGGAATAGCCTCGTTCTCCAGCGCAAGATCGGCCTTGAGAATCTCCTCGACCGTCTCGCCCACTTTCAGACGGTGGATCGCCTGGAAATTGGGCAGGGCTTCAAGAAACAGGATGCGTTCCGCCAATTGATCGGCGTGCTGCATTTCCTCGATCGATTCGTGGCGCTCGTATTCGGCAAGCTTCTTCAAGCCCCAGTTATCGAGCACGCGATAATGCAGCCAGTACTGGTTGATCGCGGTCAGCTCATTGGTGAGCGCCTGATTGAGATAGTCGATGACTTTGGGATCGCCCTTCATGGGTCACGCTCCTTGCGATAAATCAAAGTGCCTTATGGCTTGGCGCTCTAGATAGCGCCTGCCGGACTATATTCGCAAGGGATAATGAAAAGTTTTTCTTTAAGAATCAGTTGTTTGCGATCTATTCGCAATCGCGGATGCCAGCACTTATACTGCGAATACTTCGCATGATTGCGCAGCGCGCTGTTCTTCGATGATTTCCTGCGCATCTTCAAGACATTGACCGCAATTCGGGCGCTTTCCGAGGCTTGCATAGGTCGCTTCTGCGTCCCCATTGCAACGCGTAGCAGCGTGGCGAAGATCAGTCTCGCGGATTGCGTTGCAGATGCAGATATACATGGCCGCCGAATCACTCCTGCGAAGCGTTTGCAGAAGCTTTATATGCGAGTTATTCTCAATAACAAGAGGTGATGTGCGGTCCGCAACTATT
Source organism: Erythrobacter sp. (assembly GCA_046296075.1). GTDB lineage: Bacteria > Pseudomonadota > Alphaproteobacteria > Sphingomonadales > Sphingomonadaceae > Erythrobacter. Next base: position 26,690 of record JBKBMC010000001.1, read on the forward strand.
GTTGTGTGCAAGATCGTCACCAATGCCGCCCCGCTTTGCGCACTCGAGCGAAATAACCCGCCCGACCGCTGCCAGTCACTTCCGCAGCGCGAACACTTTCCGATAGGTCAGGCAGCGCCACAGCCATTCGAGCGGGCCATAACGGAACCGATCCAGCCACGGCTTGGACCAGGCCAGCATCAGCACCCATGCAAGCGCGACAACAAGATAGAGCTGCGGGCGATTGAGCTCTCCGAACAGGCCCAGTCCCCAACCCTGGAACACGATCATCATCACCACGGACGTGCCAAGGTAATTGGTGAATGCCGCACGGCCCGCTGCGCGCACCCGGTCGCCCAGCCAGCCAGTCGCCTGAGGGGAATAGACAACCATCAGCGCGGCCATCCCCAACACCATTGCGAGGCGCGGCAGCGGCGTCCAGCCGACAAACGCGGCCAATGTCGCATAGTAGCTAAAGCCGCTCGCCTTCACCACAAGCCCGAGAGCGAGATGCACCAGCGCCCCACCTATCAGACCAATCCAGCCCCACAGCCGCATCTTGCGCGGATCAAAGCCGCCGCTGAAGAAGCCCATACGATAGAGCGCCATCCCGATCAGCATCAGCGGCAGCGTCTCTAACCCGAACAGCAACGCATTGCTGATCGGTTCATGCCACTGCTCGGTGATCCGATGCGCAACAAGCGCGCCATAATCGCCCGATGCAATCGCGGTATTGGGGACATCGCCGTGCGCAATCGCTTCATCAATCCCTTTGACGAGATCTTCGCGCGATTCCGCGAAGGAAGGATTGTCGCCAAGACTGGTGTCGACAATCGCGTAGGGCATCGACAGCGCAATCACATAGAGGATTGCACCGACCACATATCCGGTGAACCCGACGGTAAACTGGCGTTTGACAGGCCAGCGCACACACGCGAGCATAATGAGGCCGAACAACCCGTAATAGAACAGGATATCACCGGCCCAGATGAAGAAATAATGCACCATGCCGATGATCATCAGCACAACCAGTCGCCAAGCCTGCAACTTGCGCGTGGCACCGTTGGCCCACGCCCGCTCGATGAACAGGTAAAGCCCCGCGCCAAACAGTAGGGTGAAAAGCCCGCGCATCTTCCCGTCGATCAGAACATATTGGGCAATCCACATCCAGCCACCGGGATCGCCGGGATCGGTCAGGAAAGCGGTCGGATACATGTAAGCTTCGAAGGGCTGACCGAAAGCGACGATATTGGCCGCCAGAATGCCCATCACCGCAAGGCCGCGAATGAAATCCAGCGTCGCAATACGATCTTTCGGCGCGACGGGCGCGATGGCCGCCTTCGCGCTAAACCCTTCGGCAGTCTGTTCCATGCACCCCCCTGTGATAGAGGTTGGCAGAGTAACAGCTTCGCGCTGCAATGGTAGCGGTAATTCAATGCCTTGATTGAATTGGCTTGAACCTTTGTCGACCCGGTTCGGGTGGGCTTGCCTTGCTCAACGCGCCAAGTTGCTACCGCTAGCTGTCACCAACCACGAGACAGGCCTGTTCCTGACGCCGGAGTGCGCTGCAGGCCTGTTCCGCCGCTGCCTTGCTGGCAAACCCGACAGCGTGCAGCCGGGTGACTTTACCACCGGAAACCAGCACCTTGCGCGTGCCGGCAAGCGCCGGATTATCAGCCAGCTGGTTCCACAGCCTTTCGGCATTGGCAGCAAGACCGAAAGCGCCGAGCTGTACCCGCCATGACCCTGTCATGGCGCCAGAGCGATCCGGCACGGGAGTGACAACGGGCGCAGGAGCCGGCCGAGCACCACCCTCCGCCGCGGCGAGCGGCGTTGCGCCATATCCGGTCGCATCGTCAGCAAGCTGGCGGGACAGCACGCGGCCCTGCTGGCGCTGCGAAAGCGGGATGTACACCTCCATCTCGGCAAGTGGGCCCGCCGCCTGCGGCAAGCCGGCTTCGCTCGCCAAGGTCATCAAGGCAAAAGCGCGCACCCAGTCCCGCGGAACAAAATCGCCGTTGAAATAGGCAAGACCCACCACGTATTGCGCGCGCGGATCGCCGCGCCCGGCTGCGGCCAGCAGGAGCGGCATGGCCTGTTCCCGCTTGCCATCCTGAAACAGCAGCAGCCCGTAATTATCCGATGCCTTGATATGTCCTTTGGCGCTGGCAGCAGCATAGTACTCGCGCGCCCGCACGCTATCGGCTGCAACACCCCGGCCAAGCCGGTAAGCCTGTGCCAGATTGTAAAGCGCGTCGGCATCGCCTGCCTTCGCCGGAGCTTCCCATTCAGCAACCGCGCGCGCGTAATTGCCGGCTTCCCACGCCTCGACACCGGCTGTGACATCAGCCAGCGCCGAAGTGGCAGGCAAGCCTGCCGCCAGCGCCAGTGCGATCACAAGATGGCAGGGAACTGCCCTGGTCTTGCGGTAATTCATCATGCGTTCCCGAGTTTGACGATCAGGCTCTTTGAGCCTTGATTCGATCACGATTATCAGATGTTTGCAATCTGTTCGCCGCATGGCAAGCAACCTGCCCGAACGCCAGTACAACTTTCGCAAAAGGCCTCAAAGTCGAGGGGTTAACCTTAAATTAGGGGTATCCTGCGATCCCATGCTCAATTCGCTGCAATTCAGCAGCATACATGGTTCAATGAGCAGGGGGACCCAGGCGTTGCGTGTACTCGCTTTGGCATCGCAAAAAGGCGGATCGGGCAAAACGACCCTGTCCGGGCATCTCGCCGTTCAGGCCCAGCGCGCTGGCGCAGGCCCGGTGGTGCTGATCGATATCGACCCGCAAGGTTCGCTCGCCGACTGGTGGAACGAGCGCGAGGCGGAATATCCCGCCTTCGCCCAGACCACCGTGGCACGGCTCGCCAATGATTTGCAGATCCTGCGCCAGCAGGGTTTCAAGCTGGCAGTCATCGATACCCCTCCCGCCATCACCATGGCGATCCAGTCGGTGATCTCGGTGGCCGAACTCATCGTGGTGCCGACTCGCCCCAGCCCGCACGACTTGCGCGCCGTGGGCGCGACGGTTGATTTGTGCGAGCGCGCGGGCAAGCCGCTGGTGTTCGTCGTCAATGGCGCCACGCCCAAGGCGAAGATCACCTCCGAAGCCGCTGTGGCCCTGTCGCAGCACGGCACGGTTGCCCCGATTACCCTGCACCACCGCACTGACTTTGCCGCGTCGATGATCGACGGGCGGACCGTCATGGAAATCGACCCGGAGGGCCGCAGCGCGGCCGAGATCACTGCACTGTGGCGCTATGTCTCCGACCGGCTGGAAAAGAATTTCCGCCGCACCGTGTTTGCTCCCGCTCCCGCTGGTCAGCCTGCGGCGATGGGCGGCGTGCCGCGCCCGGCAGGTGGCTTCGGCCGCCGTGTGGCCCAGTAAAGGGTGATGCACGCGATGTCCGAAAGCGGATACGCCTCGCTCGGCCCGACTTTGCTTGCACGCAAGGGCGGAGCCAAGCCTGCCATGCGCCCGCAACTGCCGGTGCTGGGGGATGCCGGGGACGCCGCGAAACTCGCCGATGCACAGCTCGAGGATCTCGGCTGGAACGATATGGGCGATGATGATGGCACTGACCCTCAAGTGGTGGTGTCGATCGACCCCGAAACGCCGTTCAATGCCGCCGCGGCGGCTGCCAGCCCGATTGTGCGTCGTCAGCAGCGCCGCCTCGAGGAACGCCTACTGGCCGATGCCGTGATGAATGGCCCGGAAGATGCAGAGCCTGATTATCCCGAAGAAAGCAATGATGACTGGGCGGATCACGAAACTGTGTCGGCACCGGTCCACACGTATGAGGCCGAAGAAGTATCCGAGCCTGAACCAGTCGCCGTTCTTGCAGCACGCACGATACCTGTTCGCGAAGCTGCTCCGGCAATGGCGGGGCGCCGTGCTGCATTCACCTTGCGGCTTGATCCGGAACGCCACCTCAAGCTGCGTCTTGCTGCCACCATGCGCGGTGTGAGCGCGCAGGCGCTGGTGACGGATGCGCTCGACGCGCTGCTCGCGGACTTCGAGGAACTCGACACCATCGCTGCCCACTTGCAGCGTCACTGAACAGAACCAAGCCGCACGACAAACGGGGAAAGTAACCATGGATCGCCAATCGAAGAGCCAGATCGCGCATCGCAGCCTTGGAAACCGGGCCTCTCCGATGCTCGCGCTGGTTATCCCCGCGGTGCTCGCCGGCGCGACCTTTGCCACCTATGAAGTCGCCGCCGCTGCTGCTCCGCAGACAAGCGAGGCGCAGATCGCCAAGGCGGAAGCCGCGCTCAAGAAAGGGCACGCCGCCAAGGCCATCCCCTTTGCCGAGGCCGCGGTGGCGGCTGACCCGCTGAACGCCGATTATCGTGCGCTGCTGGGCGCGGCCTATCTTGGTGCTGGCCGCTTCATGGCCGCTGCGACCAGTTTCGAGGACGCGCTTGATCTCGGCCAGGAAGATGCCCGCACAATCCTGAGCTATGCTCTCGCCAAAACCGCCATTGGCGATTCGCGCGTGGCCGTGGCGACACTGGACGAGGCACGCGAACAGCTTTCAGCGGCGGACTACGGTCTTGCGCTGGCGCTAGCTGGCGAGGCTCAACGCGGCGTGCAGGTCCTGATCCAGGCGGTGCGCTTTGAAGAAGTTACGCCCAAGCTGCGCCAGAACCTTGCCTATGCCTATGCCCTTTCGGGCAACTGGCGCGCGGCGCGGGTAATGGCCGCCGAAGATGTGCCCGCTGGCCAGATTGATGCGCGCATGGTCGAATGGGCGGCGACTGCTGGCGCAGACCAGTCCCAGCAACGCGTGGCGGCCTTGCTGAAGGTCACGCCGTCCTATGACATGGGGCAGCCTGCCCACCTTGCGCTTGCCAATTTCCGTGGGGGACCGGCGCTGGCCGTGGCCGAACCGGTAATAGAGGACAAGCCCGAAACACTGCGTCAGAGCGAAGCGCTTGCCTATGGCCTGGCCGATATCCCCGCCGCGACGCAGATCGAGCGGGTCGATCCGACCCCTACCCGTCCCGCATTCGCGGAGCGCGCGCCCGCAGCGCCAACCACAGCCAGCGAGGGTGCCGTGCGGTTCGTCTCGAACCCGGTGGTGCAGGCCCTGCCACGCGCTGGAAGCCGCCCCGCTCCCACACCGCAACGCCGGATGGCGGCCACCTCTGTTGCCAGCGCCGAGCCTGCCCCGCGTGCGGCGACAAGCGACACATCGCTCGATAGCCACCTTGTGCAGCTTGGCAGCTACAACAGCCGGATCGAGGCCGAGCGGGGCTGGAATATGCTCAAGTCGCGCTTCCCGCAGCTTGGCAACCACGATGTTGTCTTTACCGAAGCGGTCGTGAACGGACGCACTTTCTTCCGCGTCGCAGCGGCAGGGTTTGGCCCCCAGAGCGCGAAGAGCTTGTGCAACACCGTGAAATCCGCCGGACGCGGCTGCTTTGCCTATGCTGCATCCAGCCCGCCCGCAGGCGCGGTCGACAAGGGCGTGCGGCTCGCAGCGCGGACGCGCTGAAGCGTCATCTGATTACCGGGAGATAACGACGCCGCCCTTGAACAGGGCGGTGACGCGTCCTTGCGTGCCTTGCCGATCAAACGGGGTGTTATCGGCTGTCGCCGCCATCTTGCGGCGATCGATGATCCACGGCGCTTCCGGGTCGATAATGGCGACATCTGCCTCCATTCCCGGTACGAGCTCACCTGCGACGACGCCGAGCAGCCGCGCCGGATTACGAGCCATCAGATCGAAGGCGCGCGGCAGATCGATCAGACCATCGCGCACCAGCCCCAATACCATCGCCAGCAGCGTTTCAGCCCCCGCCATCCCCGGTGCGGCATCGGCAAAGGGCAGGCGTTTGTCTTCCGGCCCGCGCGGGTCGTGCCCGCTCGCGATGACGTCCACTGTTCCATCGGCAATGGCGGCAAGTGCTGCCTGCCGATCAGCTTCCGGACGCAAGGGCGGCGAAAGTCGCATGAAAGTGCGGAAGTCGGCGGTCGCAAGATCGGACAGCATGAAATGCGCAGGCGTAATCCCGCAGGTAACGGGCAAACCGCGTGCCTTGGCCTCGCGCACCAGCGCGAAGCCCCGCGCCGTTGTCACCTGACGGATATGGAGCCGCGCCCCTGCCAGTTCGGCAAGCGTGATGTCGCGGGCGATCGCCAGCGCCTCGGCCTCGGCAGGCGCGGCAGGAAGGCCAAGCCGGGTTGCGATCTCGCCTGCGGTGGCTGCTGCCTCCCCGGCGAGAGCAGCATCCTCCGCATGAGTCACGACCACCAGATCAAGCATCGCAGCATATTGCAGCAGCCGCAGCATCACGCCCGAATCCGCAATCCATCGCCGCCCGGTGGCAATGCCGCGGGCGCCCGCCTCTTTCATGAGCGCGATTTCCGCCAGTTCCCGGCCTTCGAGCGCGCGGGTGGCGGCAGCCAAGGGGTGCACCCAAAGATCAGGCTTGCCGCTTTTGGCGATGAAATTGATCCGGCTCGGATAATCGAGCGGCGGGGATTGATCAGGCATCAGCGCGGCGCGCGTGATCCCGCCAAAATGGAATGCGGGCTTGTCGATGGCGAAGACTCCCAGATCGACAAGCCCGGGAGCGATCAGTTTGCCCCGCGCATCGACTACCTCGTCACCATCTTCGGGCACGACACCCGCGCCCGCCGCGACAATCATGCCGCCGACACACCGCACCGCGCCTGCGTTCACGCCCTCGGGCGTGACCACCTGCCCGCCGGTGATGGTAAGAGGCCGCACCTGCTTCATGCCGCCCAGCCCTCGACGCCGCGCGCCGTGCGGGTCAGGATGTCAAGGCACGCCATGCGGATCGCGACCCCCATCTCGACCTGCTGGGTGATGATCGAACGATCCAGCATGTCAGCCACCTCGCTGTCGATCTCGACCCCCCGGTTCATCGGTCCGGGATGCATCACCAGCGCGTGCGGCGCGGCCCGTGCGAGGCGTTGCTGTGTCAGCCCGTAAAGGTGGTGATATTCGCGGGCCGAAGGGATGAATTGGCCGGCCATGCGCTCTTGTTGCAGGCGCAGCATCATCACCACATCTGCCCCTTCGAGCGCGGCATCGAAATTGTGGAACACCTCGACACCCATCGCCGCAATGCCGGCTGGCATGAGGGCAGGCGGCGCGCAGACCCGCACACAGGCACCAAGCGCGGTGAGGCTGAGTATGTTCGAGCGTGCCACCCGGCTGTGCAGGATATCGCCGCAGATCACGATCTTCAGTCCGGTGAAATCCTCACAAACCTGCCCCAGCTCAGCAAGCTTGCGACGCAAAGCAAGCGCATCGAGTAACGCCTGCGTCGGATGTTCGTGGCTGCCATCGCCCGCGTTCAGCACCGGACAATCCACCTTGTCGGCAATCAGCCGCGTGGCACCGGATGAGCCGTGGCGGATCACAATCGCATCGGCGCGCATCGCGTTCAATGTGATCGCGGTGTCGATCAGCGTCTCGCCCTTCTTCACGCTCGAAGTCGCGGCCTGCATGTTGACGACATCCGCACCGAGCCGCTTGCCCGCGATCTCGAAACTCAGCAGCGTGCGGGTCGAGTTCTCGAAGAAGGCATTGATGATCGTAAGGCCCGCGAGCAAATCGGAATGCTTCGAACGCTGGCGGTTCAGTTCCACCCACTGCTCGGCCTCGGCCAGCAGATAGAGGATCTCGTGGCGGGCGAGCTGCCCGATCCCGGTCAGATCGCGATGGGGAAATGCGAGCCGTCCGCCAGGAAAGCGGCCCGTCGCTTGCAAAGTGCCCTGATCGTTCATCGCGCCAACGCCCTTAGTCGAGCGCCATCGACTGCTCAACCCATAGGAACCTCGCTTTTGCTTGGAAGTTTGATCAAGGCGCGTCAATACAACGAGAAATGCGCAAAGTGCGCTGGATTTGCCGAAAAAGCGCGCAAAAGGGGTCCATCAATGAATTTTGTCCGCATGATCTGGAAATTGCTGGTCGCGATCAAGGACGGGCTGGTTCTCCTGTTCATGCTGCTGTTTTTCGCGCTGCTGTTCAGCGCGCTGGCAGCCCGCCCCAGCCCCGGCCAGGTGCGCGAAGGCGCGCTCGAAATCGATCTGGCGGGCTTCATTGTCGAAGAAGCCTCGCCGGTTGATCCTTTCACCGCATTGCTCAGCGGCGAAGCCCCCATCGAGGAATTCCAGTCGCGCGATCTGGTGCGCGCGCTGGATGCGGCGGCAGAGGACAAGCGGATCAAGGCGGTGGTGCTTGATCTGTCGCGGTTCCTTGGCGGCGGGCAAGTCCACATGCAGGAAGTGGGCGAAGCGCTTGACCGGGTGCGCAAGGCGAAAAAGCCGGTGCTGACCTATGGCCTTGCCTATGGTGATGATCACCTGCATCTCGCGGCCCATGCCAGCGAGGTGTGGCTTGATCCGCAAGGCGGCGCGGTCATCAACGGACCGGGCGGCAGCAGGCTCTACTACGCCGATCTGCTTGATCGCCTCGGTATCAATGCGCGGATTTATCGCGTGGGCGAGTTCAAATCGGCGGTTGAGCCCTATGCGCGCAATTCGATGTCGGATGAGGCGCGCCAGAACATTGCGGGCGTCTACGAAGCGCTCTGGAGCGAGTGGCAGGCCCATGTGAAAAAGGCCCGCCCCAAGCTCAAGCTCGAACAGGTGACGAGCGATCCGGTCGGCTGGCTTGGCGAATCGGGCGGCGATCTCGCCAAGGCCTCGCTTGCGGCCGGGCTTGTCGACAAGCTGGGTGATCGGGTCGCCTTCGGCCAGCGCGTCGCTGAAATCGCGGGCGAGAGCCGTTCGAGCAAGCTTCCCGGCGCCTATGCCAGCAGCGAATATCCCGCTTTCCTTGCGGCGAACCCCGCCCCGAGCAAGGGCAAAACCATCGGCGTTGTGACGATTGCAGGCGAGATCGTCGATGGCGAGGCTGGACCCGGCACGGCAGGCGGCACGCGCATCGCGACGCTTCTGGATGAGGCGCTTCAGGAAGATTTTGCCGCGCTGGTTGTGCGGGTCGATTCGCCCGGTGGCTCGGCCATCGCGTCGGAAGAAATCCGCCGTGCGATCCAGCGCCATCGCGACAAGAAAATCCCGGTTGCCGTCTCCTTTGCCAATGTCGCGGCAAGCGGCGGGTACTGGGTCTCGATGTCCGCCGACCGTATCTTTGCCCAACCCGAAACCGTGACCGGATCGATCGGCGTATTCGCGGTGCTGCCGACGCTGGAAAAGGCAATCGGCAAGATCGGGGTAAGTGCCGATGGCTATCGCACCACCGCTCTTTCAGGCCAGCCCGACATCCTCGGAGGCCTCACGCCCGAAGCCGATGCGATGGTGCAGGCCTCGATCAGTGCCACCTACCGCGACTTCCTCGCACTGGTCAGCGCGGCGCGCGGGATCGACGTGGCCAAGCTTGATCCTATCGCGCAGGGCCGGATATGGGATGGCGGCACCGCGCGCCAGCTTGGCCTGGTGGACCAGTTCGGCGGGCTGGAGGATGCGCTTGGCTGGGCGGCCCAGAAAGCCGGGCTCAAGGAAGGCGAATGGCACGCGCGCTATCTCGGCAGCGAGAGCGGGCGTTACGATTCGCTCCTGCGCCAACTGCTTTCGAGCGAGGCGAAGGCCGCACCAGCCACCCAGCGTGCCGATCTGTTCGGCCTTGCCGCACGCCAGCAGGCAATGCTGGCAAGCCAGCTCAGCGCGGACCTTGCGCGGCTGATGGGTGGCGGCGGGGTGCAGGCCTATTGCCTCGAATGCCCGGAACGCCGCCCCGCGCAAGTTACCGCGGAAAGCCATCTGGGCGGATCGGGGCCATGGCTGATCACAGTGTTGCGCTGGCTGGGAGCCTAAGGTTGCCAGCGCAATTCATTGCCTGGCACGCTTGGCGCTTGCCAAGCGCGCCGGGCCTGATTAAAGGCGCGCCCCTGTCCAGCGGCCACACAGGCCCTTGCGGGACGGGCGCGTAGCTCAGCGGTAGAGCACACCCTTCACACGGGTGGGGTCACAGGTTCAATCCCTGTCGCGCCCACCATCTTTTCAGACCCCACGCGAAAAGATGGCGCAGTTTCGGCCCACCCGCGACCACTCATATTGCGGGGCTAGGATCGCCGCCCGATCTGTGCGAGTTTCACGCGATGGCGCTGTTCGAAGCTCTTGTCGTTGTCCACATCATCACCGGCACCACCGGGCTGATTGCCTTCTGGGGTCCGATTGCCACCCGCAAGGGCGCGGCCAATCACCGCAAATGGGGCAAGGTCGCGTGCTACGGCTTTCTCGGCGCCGGGGTACTGGCGATCGCAATGGCGCTGCTTTCACTTTACGGGCCGGAAAAGCGCATCCCCTCAATCACCGACCGGGAACTGTTCGCCGGGCTGTTCGGCTGGATGATGCTCTACCTTGGCTGCCTGACGATTGGCTTTGTCGATTATGGCCTCGCCGTGGTGCGCCACGCGCGCGATCACACGGCCTTGCGACGCGCACGCTATCAGAGCGTGATTGGCGCAGTGGTGATCTCGGGCGCATGGTGCGGCTGGTTCGGATGGAAGGTCGGACACCCGCTGATGATGATTGTCGCAGGGATCGGGCTTGTCGCGATGGCGATGCAGCAACGCTTTATCTGGAGCGCAGCGCCGCCCCGAGCCATGTATATCGGAGAGCATTTCCGCGCGCTGATCGGCATGGGGATTTCCGCCTACACCGCGTTCCTTTCGGTCGGGCTGGTGCGCGCTTTCCCCGAACATGTCTTCAATCCGCTGATCTGGGCCGGACCAAGCACGATCGGCGTCGGCCTGATCATCTATTTCACCGTGAAGGGCAAAGCTGCGCGCAAACCCGCGTCACGGCCGCGCCCAGCGCCGGAGCAGATTGGCGATGGTCTTGTCCAGGGTGAGTGATTCGGGCGCCTGACCAGGCAAGCGGGCGCGCAGGGCCACGCGGAGATTTTCGAGATCAAACAGGATTTCACGCGCGGCGGCATCGGCCACCATGCTCTCGATCCAGCCGACACACACGATGCGCTGCCCGCGTGTGACCGGGCGCACTTCGTGCAGCGCGGTGGATGGATAGAGCACCAGTTCGCCCGGCGCGCCCTTCACTTCATCGGCCCCGCTTGCCGAATGGATCACAAGTTCACCCCCGTCGTAATCCTCGGGCGGGGTAAGAAAGAGAGTGAAACTGAGATCGGTGCGCATCGCCTCGCCACTGGCCGACTTCATCACCGCATTATCGACGTGAAGGCCGTAATGGCCGCCGTCTTGCGTCTTGCTGATGATAAGGTTCGAAAAGCGGCGCGGCTGCGCGGCCGCACGCAGCACCGGATGCGCGGCAAGGATTGCCTGCACCTCTTCCGCAAGCGTGCGGGCAGGCACGGCATTCATCGCAGCTTGCAGGTTGTGCTTGACGGCGCGCGCCACCGGCCCGGCCGTTGCAGCCCCGTCGCGCCATTCGAGCAGCGCAAGCTTTTCGGTGATGGCCGCGCGTTGCGCAGCATCGGGAATGGCGGAAATCAGAAGGATCATGGCACAGCGTCTCTAGCCCAGCCGAGGCGCGAACAAAACCGCCCTAGTCGCGCATCACGCCGCGCGCGACGAGTTCATTGACGGCTTTCGCAACATCCTCAAGCGATGGCTTGGAGCCGCGGGCTGCGTCGCGATCATCCCACACGGCATAGCGCAGGCCGACAAACACGTTCATTCCCATGATGGCCCAGGCCTCAAGCTCGCCCAGCCCATCGCGGAATTCGCCGCTTGCGGTGCCCGCCGCAAGGCGCGCGGTGATGCGTTCGGCAACGGTTTCGTAATGCGTGCGGTAGCTGGCCGGATCGACGAATTCGGCTTCGTCGATGATGCGGTAGATTTCCTTATGCTCGCGGGCAAAGCGCAGGAAGGCCGTAAGCGCAGCGCGCTCGATAGCGATGGCATTCATACCGGGCGCCAGCGCAGCGCGTGCGCTGGATCGCACGTTTTCGCTCATATCCTGCACCAAAGCGCGGAACAGTGCCTCTTTACTGTCGAAATAGGTGTAAAAACTGCCGAGCGCGACACCTGCCCGGCGGGTGATCGAACTCACCGACGCTTCGTGGAAGCCTTTTTCGCCGAATTCGATGGCCGAGGCATCAAGCAGCTTGCGCAAGGTGCGTCGCCCGCGCTCGGTCCGCGGGGTCTTGGCATCGCTGCCCGCACGCGGGTGGGCTTCCTTCGGCCGCTCAGACAGATCCGCGACTGCGCCGCTGGCAAGCTTGCGACTGTTGCTCATCTGCATCTCCCTCCGCCCTTTCGCTAGCCCGCCTCAGGGGATGGCGCAAGGATTAACTTGAAAGCTGGTTCAACTTTCAATATCACTCCCGTAACAAGGGTAGGAGAGGAACCAATCCATGAATTACGGGGCTATCAAGTTTCGCAGCTGCCACCGCGCAGCCTTGCTCGCCGGATGCGCCGGCATTGCCGCTTTCGCCGCACCTGCCGCCGCGCAGGATGTGACGGAAGACAGCGCGCCGGCGGTTGTCGACGTGACCGATGGCGATATCGTCGTCACCGCGCGCCGCCGCGAGGAGCGCTTGCAGGATGTGCCGCTTTCGATCACCGCCTTCACCGGCGAAGCCCTGCTCCAGCAAGGCATCCAGGATCTCACCCAGATTGGCCAGCAGGTGCCCAACATCACGCTTGAGGTCAGCCGCGGCACCAACACCACACTCACCGCCTTTATCCGCGGTGTCGGCCAGCAGGATCCGGTCGCCGGTTTCGAAGCGGGCGTGGGCCTCTATATCGATGATGTTTACCTCAACCGGCCGCAAGCCGCTGTGCTCGACATCTACGAGGTTGATCGCATCGAAGTACTGCGCGGCCCGCAAGGCACGCTTTACGGGCGCAACACCATCGGCGGCGCGATCAAGTATGTGACAGCGCCCCTGCCCGATGAAACGCGCCTCAAGGTGCGCGGCACCTACGGCTCGTTTGATCAGGCCGATCTGATCGTAACCGGCTCAACCCCGATCACAGACAGCCTCAAGATCGGGGCAACCGGGGCGCGCCTTTCGCGCGGCGGGTTCGGGCGCAATCTCAATCTCGGAACCGAGAATTACAACAAGGATATCTGGGCCGGGCGCGGCACCCTCGAATTCAACAGCGGCCCGGTGGCGGTGCGCCTCACTGGCGATTATCTCAAGGACACCAGCGAACCGCGTCAGGGCCATCGCCTGACCCCCGGCCTGGTCAGCGGCGCGCCCGTCCTTCCCAATGTGTTTGATACCCGCGCCGGGCTCAACATCACCGATCAGCAAGTCGAAGCCTATGGCGGCGCGCTCAACATCGCAATCAATCTGACCGACACGCTCACCTTCAAGTCGATCACCGCCTATCGCGAGGACAAGTCGACGACGCCGATCGATTTCGACAGCTTGCCTGCCGCCGATCTCGATGTGCCCGCGATCTACAACAATGACCAGTTCAGCCAGGAATTGCAGCTGCTTTATGAAGGCGAGCGGCTGTCGGGCGTGCTCGGGTTCTACTACCTCAATGCCAATGCGTTCACCGCTTTCGATGTGGCCTTGTTCACCACCGGCGCGCTGGTCGGCCTGCCGGGGCTGAACGCGCAGACTCTCGGCGACGTGAACACTGATACATGGTCGGTCTTTGGTGACTTCACCTACAAGCTGACCGACCAGTTGAGCGTGTCGGTCGGCGGGCGTTACACCCGCGACCAGCGCACCAGTCAGGTGCTGCGCACAACCTTCATCGGGGGTTTTTCCAATCTGTTTGACGGAGCGGGCATTCCGATTGCGGTCACCAGCAATTTCAACGGCAGCGCCACCTTCGAGGATTTCAACCCGCGCGCCTCGATCAGCTACCAGCCCAACCGCAATCACAATTTCTACCTGACCTATTCGCAGGGCTTCAAGGGCGGCGGCTTCGACCCGCGCGGCCAGACCACGGCCTGCCGCAATGCAACCGGCGGGCTGTGCACTCCGCAGCAAATTTTCGACTTCATGAGCTTCGAGCCGGAAACGGTCGACAGCTACGAAGCCGGCTGGAAAGCCTCGCTGCTGGATAACCGGGTGAATATCCGCCTCGCGGGCTTCCTCGGACAGTACAAGAATGTCCAGATCCCCGGCTCGGTCGGCTTTGACAGCAACGGCGACGGGATCAACGACAGCTTTATCGGCATCACCTCGAACGCGGCGAGCGCAGATATCAACGGGGTCGAGTTCGAAGGCACCGCGCTCATCGGCAAGGATTTTGCCGGAGCCGGCAGCCGTCTGTCGATCAACTGGTCGCTTGGCTATATTGATGCGCAGTTCAACACCTTCATCGATGCCTTCGGGCAGGATGTGGCGAGCCAGCGGGTGTTCCAGAACACCCCTGATCTGACCGCGCATATGGGTTTCAACTTCGGTGTGCCGGTGGCCAAGGGGATGCTCGATTTCATCGGGACGGTGTCGATGCGTTCGGATGCGAGCCAGTTCGAAGTGCCCAATCCGTTCCTTGATCAGGATGGCTTCGTGCTGGCCGATGCCAGCATCGTCTACACGCCCAATAATGGCCGCTTCACCATCGGGGTGCATGGCAAGAACCTGTTCGACAAGGAATATATCGTCGCCGGGTACAACTTCACCTTGGGTGGTTTCCCGCCGGGCACGCCGATCATCCCGACACTGGGCCGCGAAGGCACACTGACCGGCTTCTACGGCGATCCGCGCCGGATCTTTGTGACGGGCGAAGTCCGCTTCTGAGGTCTCTCCCCCGGAAGCTGATTTGCCCATGATCGGCAGGCGCGCCAATGGCTGGGGGGTCTTGGCGCGCCTGCTGATCAACTCTTTTCTTGTGGAGCCCAAGCGGGCATAGGCGCTGGCCATGCATGATATCCGCTTTATCCGCGAAAACCCGCAAGACTTTGACGCTGCGCTGGCGCGCCGGGGGCTGGAGCCGCTGGCCGCGCAGCTGATCGCGATTGACGAGGAACGCCGCGCGCTCACCACCGAAGTGCAGGTGGCGCAGAGCCGCCGCAACGAAGCCTCGAAGCTGATCGGCGCAGCGATGGGCAAGGGTGACAAGGAGACGGCGGAGGCGATCAAGGCCGAGGTCGCCGCGCTGAAAGAGCAGATGCCCGCGCTTGAGGCCAAGGCGGATGAGGCAGCGGCGAAGCTCAAGGCCGCGCTCGAAGTGATCCCCAACCTCCCCGCCGCCGATGTGCCCGATGGCGCGGACGAAGAAGCCAATGTCGAGGTGAGCCGATGGGGCAGCCCGCGGGAGTTCGATTTCACCCCCAAGGAGCACGCTGACCTTGCCCCTGCGCTGGGCATGGATTTCGAAACCGGCGCGCGGCTTTCGGGTGCGCGATTCACGTTCCTGCGTGGAGACATGGCCCGCCTGCACCGCGCTCTGGGCCAATTCATGCTCGACGTGCAGACCCGCGAGCATGGCTATGAAGAATGCAACCCGCCGGTTCTGGTGAATCGCGACGCCATGTATGGGACGGACAAGCTGCCGAAGTTTGCCAATGACAGCTTCGTTACTGACTTGTTCGATCCTTTCGAGCTTTACACTTTCAAAATCGAAGCACACAAAAGATGGGCGGCAGAAATTGGGATGTCTCGCGAAGATGCGCCTGATGTCTTCGAGCCGGAGGTATGGAACGCACTTCCAAGCCCTCCCTCCAATCGCTGGCTCATCCCCACATCGGAAGTCAGTCTCACCGCCAGCGTTATGGGCGAGCTGCTTGACGAGGCCGCGCTGCCCCTGCGGCTCACCGCGCTCACGCTGTGCTTCCGTTCCGAAGCGGGCGCGGCGGGGCGCGATACGCGGGGGTTCATCCGCCAGCACCAGTTCGAGAAATGCGAGCTGGTCAGCATCGTGCGCCCGGAGGATTCCGAGGCCGAACACCAGCGCATGGTCCGCTCGGCCGAGACCATTCTCGAACGCCTCGCCCTGCCCTATCGCAAGCTGCTGCTGTGCACCGGCGACATGGGCTTCGGCGCGAGGAAGACCTATGATCTCGAAGTCTGGCTGCCCGGCCAAGGCGCTTTCCGCGAGATTTCCTCGTGTTCGAACACCGGCGATTTTCAGGCCCGCCGCATGGGCACCCGCTACCGCGTGGCGGGTGAGCAGAAAAAGACCGAATTCGTCCACACCCTCAATGGCTCCGGCCTTGCGGTAGGCCGCACGCTGGTGGCGGTGATCGAGAATTACCAGAACGCCGATGGTTCTGTCACAGTGCCGGACGCCTTGCTCCCCTATATGGGCGGCATCACCCGGTTGGAGCCTGCCGCCTGATGCGTATCCTCCTCACCAATGACGATGGCTACCACGCGCCGGGGCTCGAAGTGCTCGAAGCCATCGCGCGGCAGTTTTCCGATGACATCTGGATCTGCGCGCCATCGGAAGAACAATCGGGCGCAGGGCACGCGCTGACGCTCAACCGTCCGGTGCG
Organism: Erythrobacter sp.; assembly: GCA_046296075.1. Taxonomy (GTDB): domain Bacteria; phylum Pseudomonadota; class Alphaproteobacteria; order Sphingomonadales; family Sphingomonadaceae; genus Erythrobacter. The sequence goes on from JBKBMC010000001.1 coordinate 43,066, forward strand.
GCTGGTGAAATTCGCCGAGCGTCGCTTTGCCGTTACCGGCACGCCTACCGATAGCGTGGTGATGGCGCTGCGGCAGGTGCTCGACAATCCGCCCGATCTGATCCTTTCAGGCGTCAACCGCGGGGCAAATCTGGCGGACGATATCACCTATTCGGGGACGGTTTCCGCCGCCATCGAAGGGGCGCTGGCGGGCATCCGTTCGGTCGCCTTCAGTCAGGTGCACACCGCCGCCAGCATCGCGGCAGGCAATCTGTTCGAGGCGGCGCAGCAGTGGGGCGCGAAGGTTTTGCAACCGCTTATCGACGCACCGCTCGCCGCGCGCACGCTGATCAATGTGAACTTCCCGCCGGTGGCTGCTGCCGAGGTGAAAGGCATCCGCGTCACCCGGCAGGGCTTCCACGATTACGCGCGCGGCACAGTGATCGAAGGCAAGGACCCGCGCGGCTACAAGTATTACTGGTTCGGGCTTGATCCGATCGAGCACACCATGGATCATGGCACCGATCTGGAAGCCATCGAGGAAGGCTTTGTGTCGGTAACGCCGTTGCAGCTTGATCTGACCCACTATTCGACCATCGGCGTGCTGGCCGAACGGTTCGACGGCTGAATGGCGCGGAACGCACATTCCGGTGGACCGCTGACACGGCAGGTCAAGCTGCCGGTGTGGGCCGATATCGGCGCGCGCATGGGGATTGCCTTCGGGCTGATCGGGCTGGTGATCATGATCCACTGGTTCGACCGGGCGGGTCTGGTCGATCACCATGATGGCCATGTCAGCTTTCTTGATGTGGTCTATTTCACGATGATCTCGGTGACGACCACCGGGTTTGGCGATATTGCCCCGGTGACTGATCGGGCGCGGCTGATCGAGGCGCTGATTGTCACGCCGGTGCGGGTGGCGGTGATCTTCATCTTTGTCGGCACGGCCTATACTTTCGTAATCAGGCGCTCTGTGGAGAAATGGCGGATGGCCCGAATTCAGGAGAAATTGAACGGCCATGTCGTGGTGCTGGGCTACGGCGTGTCAGGCTCGCAAAGCGTGCGCGAGCTGATCGATCGCGGTGTCACGCCGGAAAGCATCGTGGTGGTCGATCCCGGCGAGGATCGCCTTGCCGAAGCGGAAAAGCTTGGCGTCAATGTGATGCAGGCGGATGCAACGCGCGATGATACGCTGCGCGCGGTGCGGATCACGAACGCGCAGAGTGTACTGGTGTCGGCAGGACGCGACGATACCTCGATCCTGATTGTGCTGACAGTGCGCCATCTCGCGCCCGATGTGCCGATCAGCGTGGTGGTGCGCGCCGAGGATAACGAAGTGCTGGCGCGGCAGGCCGGCGCGAACAATGTCATCAACCCGGTGCGCTTCACCGGGCTGTTGCTGGCAGGCAGTGCCAACGGCACTTACATCGCGGACTATCTTGCCGACCTCGCCAGCGTCAGCGGGCGGGTGCAACTGGTGCAGCGCGTGGTGAGCGAGGCGGAATGTGGATGCTCGCTCGCCGATCTCAAAAGCGGCGGGCGGGGCCTGCGCGTCTATCGCAACGGGCGGGCCATCGGCTTCTGGGAAGACGAATGCGAGACGCTGCAGGCGGGCGATGTGATCGTCGAGATCGTGCCGACATCGGGCAGCGAGAGCAGTTAGCGCCCACCCCGGAACGCGATCCTCAAGTAGCGAAGCGGTAGGATCGCGTTCTAACGAAAAAGCACAAACACTCCGCCCATTGCCGCCATGCCGACGATGAAATGCCCGGCATCAAGCACAAACAGGGCCAGAGGCTTTCTGAGAAACAGGTAATTGATCCCGATCGCGGGGATCATGACCCCCACGGCAAAGCCCACCGCCATCATCATCACCACATGCGGGGCAGGATCAGTGCGCGCAATCAGATGCCACAGCACCATGGCCACCAGCACTTCAAAGGCAAAGGCCAGCCCGAAGATCACCGCCATATTGCCGGATTGCAGATCGGCGTCCGAAAGGCCCGCCGCCCGCTGCCACGGCTTGGCAAACAGCACGCCATACCACAGCGCCCCCACCACAAAGAACGCAGCGGCTCCGGCCAGCACGGGCCATAGGGCAAAATCACTCATCGGCGCGGCTCCTCATGTGGAAACAGCTGGACAGCTGGGGCGCACAGCGCGCTAGATCACGTAGGCGAATTCTTCCTCGGCGGGCGTTGATTTGCGGCCGCGCATTTCGGCATCAAGCTGCACCACCGTGCGGCTTGCGGTTTTGACGAAGAGACCGGGCACGATGGCATGCACCATGCAGGCGAGCCCGCCGGTCACCATCCGCCAGCCAAAGCTCCAAGCGGTGCGGGCGTGCTGGGTATAAGTCTCGCCAATGGCGCGCGGATGTTCGGTGAAAAGCTTTGCGATCATGCGCATGACATTGCCTCTTTGGCCAGCCCGAGGTCAAGCCCACCGAGGCAGCGCACAGCGCGGCCTCTAGCGCTAGGCCCGCGCACAGTGTAGAGGCGCGCCGCTATGAACTCCCCCGCCACCACAATTCCCGACCAAAAGAAAATTGGCATGGTCAGCCTCGGCTGTCCCAAGGCACTAGTCGACTCCGAGCGCATCCTCACCCGGCTGCGCGCCGATGGCTATGCCTTTGCCGAGGATTACGCGGGCGCCGATGTGGTGCTGGTCAATACCTGCGGCTTTCTCGATAGCGCCAAGGAAGAAAGCCTCGCCGCCATCGGCGAGGCGATTGCCGAGAATGGCCGCGTCATCGTGACCGGCTGCATGGGCGAGGAAGCCGATGCGATCCGGGCCGCGCATCCGCAGGTGCTCGCGGTAACGGGGGCGCACCAATATGAGCAAGTGGTCGAAGCGGTGCACACTCACGCGCCGCCCAGCCAGGGCCCGTTCATCGACCTTATCCCCCAGCCGTCAGACACCGACATCAAGCTTACGCCGCGTCATTACAGCTATCTGAAAATCTCGGAGGGCTGCAATCACTCCTGCGCGTTCTGCATCATTCCAAGCTTGCGCGGCAAGCTGGCGAGCCGCCGGATCGATGCCGTGCTGCGCGAAGCGGAAAAGCTTGTTGCGGCGGGAACCAAGGAACTGCTGATCATCAGTCAGGACACCAGCGCTTACGGGGTCGATACCCGGCATGAGCCGCGGCAGTGGAAGGGGCGTGAGGTGCGCGCCCATATGACCGATCTCGCTCGCGAACTCGGCCAGCTTCGCACTCCCGAAGGCCATGCGCCCTGGGTGCGGCTGCACTATGTCTACCCCTATCCCCACGTCGATCAGGTCATCCCGCTGATGGCGGAAGGGCTGCTGACCCCCTATCTCGACATTCCTTTCCAGCACGCGAGCCCCAAGGTGCTCAAGCTGATGAAGCGCCCGGCCAATGAGGCCAAGGTACTCGAACGCTTGAAGTCATGGCGCGAGATCTGCCCTGACATCGCCATTCGCTCCAGCTTCGTGGTCGGCTTTCCGGGCGAGACCGAAGAGGATTTCCAGTATCTGCTCGATTGGCTGGAGGAAGCCCAGCTCGACCGGGTCGGTGCGTTCCGGTTCGAGCCTGTCGAAGGCGCGGCGGCCAATGCCCTGCCCGATCAGGTGCCCGAAGCGATCAAGGAAGAACGCTACGCCCGCATCATGGAAGTGACCGAGCGTATTTCTGCGGCAAAGCTGGCGGCCAAAGTGGGCCGCACGCTCCCCGTCATCATCGACGAGGTGGGCGAGCCGGACGAGGATGGCGATATCGGGGCGACCGGCCGCTCACAGGCGGATGCGCCCGAGATCGACGGTGCTGTCTACCTGCGCAACGTGCCGGAAACCCTTGCGCCGGGCGATATCGTGCAGGCCACCATCGAGGATGCCGACGCGCATGATCTGTTTGGCGTGATCGTCTGAACCGCCTTGCTGCCAGCCGGCAGCAGTCTCAATGCACCCGGCGCGGCGGTTCCGGAGCGAACCGCCAGCAGCGCATTTCGATGCCGATGCCCTGCATCCGCTCAATCCCCGGCACCGCCAGCACTCCGCCTAGCGAAGCCTTTTCCCCGCGCCACAGCCGGTCAAAAGCCCGCGCTGCCTCCGCGCGGGTGCAATGCCCGCCCAACTCGCGAAGAATGCGGCAGATCGTTTCGATCGCCACCACGCGCGGCACATTGGCGTAGTAGACGAGGCCGGGGATCTCATCAGGCTGGTCCTCATCGGGATGCACCATCTCGTCCCAGTCGAGCCCCGCATACCATTCAATGGCACGCCACCCTTCGGCGAGATGGGCCGCGCTGGCCGCGAGGGCAGGCACATCCAGCCAGTCGCTCGCCGCAAGCCGCGCGCGCATCTGCACGCGGTCAAATTCGAGGTTCTCGTTCGACGGGTCTTGAACCGCCGTGATCCCGGCACTTACCGTCACAGCCATCAGTTCAGTCTTTCGCCAGCCGAGCAGCGGCCGCAGAAGCAGCACCCCGCAATCCTCAAGGAGGCTGACAGCCCGCACCCCGGCGAGCCCCGAAAGCCCGCTGCCGCGATTGAGCCGGAGTAGCAGGGTCTCGGCCTGATCATCTGCATGATGCGCGGTCGCCAGCGCGCCCAAGCCGCGCGCCCTTGCCCATTCTCCGAGCGCGCCATAGCGGGCGGCACGCGCCTGCGCTTGCAGATTACCGGGCGGCACAGTGATCTTGAGTGCTGAAAAAGGGATGGCCCGTTCGGCACAGACCTGTTCAACCAGTGCGACCTCACCGGCAGCCTCGGGTCGCAATCCATGATCGACGCTGGCTACGGCAATGCGCCCCGGCAAGGTCGCGTGGGCAAGCAGAAGCAGCGCCAGACTATCCGGCCCGCCCGACACGGCGAGGCCAAGTGATGCACCGTCGCGCTCCTCACGCGGCCAGAGCGCTTCAAGATCAGCGGCAAAGCGCTCGGACAGTTCCGGATCGATCAGTTGCACGTCACCTTGGCGCGGTTGGCCTGATACTCGCCAGCCAGCCGCCCGGTCGCCACCGCCGGGTAAGTGTCGCCGAATTCGGCCAGCGCAATGCAGGCGCGCTTCGTATCCTTCATCGCGATCATGGAAGCACCGAGATAGAGCAGGCTATCGGGCGCGCGATCGCCATTCTTGTCAGCCTGATAATTGCGCAGGAACCAGCGTGCGGCTTCTTCGGGCATCCCGTCATCCAGGAAGGCACGGCCCAGCAGATTGCGGCCGAAGCTGATCCGGCTGTGACGCGGATATCTTTCGACGAACATTGTCAGCTGCTGGCGCGCTTCGGGGAAGAAGCCCGCATTCCACAGGCGGAAGCCGTAGGAATATTCATCATCGCCGGGATCTTCGGTCTGCGGCTTGGCAATCGCCTGCACAGCGGCGAGCCGCGAAGCGTTGGGCGCAGGGGTGACCGCTGCCGATGCCGGTCGAGGGAGCGGATTTTGCAACGGAGCCGTGCCCGACATTGCCGCGAGGTTGCCTGAAGTCGCCGTGTTGCCAGCCGGTGTCGTGGCGGGAGCGCTCCCCGTGGCAGGCAGCGGCGAGGGCGGCGAATAGCCTTGTCCTGCGCCTTCCAGCGCAGCCAGCCGCCGCTCCATTTCCGAAAGCGTGTTGGCCTGCTCCTCCGAACGCGCCGTGAGGCGCTGCATCTGGAGTTCGAGCGCATCAAGCCGCGCCAGCACGTCGGTAATCGCACTGGCTGCCGGTGCAGTGGTCGCAGGCACATTTGGCGAAGGCTCACTGCCCGGCTGTATCTGCGGTTCGAAAAAGCGTGCGTCGCCGCCCGGAAACACCTTGCGCTGAAGCGCGCGGACTTCAGCCTCGATCTTGCGGATGCGTGCTTCCTCGGCGCGGTCCTGCGCCAGCGCGGGCTGAGGGGCGGTAGCGAGCACAGCACCGGCGATAAGCGCGCCTGTTGCCCTGCGGGCAAGCAAATGGAGGGTGATTGTCACAGCGTCTCAAGCTCCTTCTGGCTGCTCTGGATGATGCCAGGCCCCCGATGAATGACAGCAGAACTCCTGCCGCCTTGCAGCGCCCAAGTCGACCCTTGCGCCGGCGCTATTCACCGCAAATTGGCGCTCGGTCCCGGCTCAGTCGCCGCTTTCGGCCGGAGCAGCCGGAACCGGCGCTGGGGCAGCAGGCGGAGTGGCAACCTCTGCCGGATCCGGCGCAGGATTGGCAGCGGTCGGGGTGCGGGCAGTAGTAGTACGCGGCCGGACCACCGGAACCGGCGTGGCCGCCGCCTGCGGGGCAGTCACAACGCGCGCGAGCAAGGCAGTCGCCGAGACCTGTTCGCTGGCGAGCACCACCGGACGCTCAGCAAGGCGCGCTGCGGGCTTGCCATCAATCGTCAGGGCGAGCGCATCAGGCCGCGCGGTGTTGAGCCGCGGATCGCGCGCGCCGGACGGGACGGTAAAGCTTTCACCTTTGGTGAGGGTCTTTTCCAGAAAGCGTTCGCCGCCTTCCTCGAACAGGCGCACCCAGACGCCATCTTCGAGCGCGGTGAACACCACTTCGCCGCTGGTGGCAGGCACCATCGCATCTGCGGGATCGGCGTCCTCGACAACCGGCTCGGCCACTTCAGCTACCAGCGGCGGGGCACCTTCACCGGCGCGGAAATAATTCGAAAACCATGCGAACAAGCCAAGTGCGAGGAGCAAAGCGCCCAAAGCGCCTGCCCAGGCGAGCCCGCGCGAAGGCAGCTTGGCCGGATCGCCTGGCTCCATCCCGCCCGCCATGGAACCGCGCTGTTCGCTGCTATCGCCCAGCTCGGCGCGGACAGCCTTCGTCACCTCGCCTTCATTCAGACCGAGCGCACGTGCAAGCGTCCGTGCAAAGCCGATGGCATAGGTGCGCGAGGGCAGAGCATCGAAAGCGCCGGACTCAATCACCTCAAGCTGTCGGATCGGAATGCGGGTTCGCGTCGCAATATCAGCCAGCGAGAGCCCCTGATCCTCGCGCGCACGACGCAACATACCGCCCGCACCCGAATGGCTGTGTTCGCGCACCACGTCTGCGCCGTTATCCTGTTCGATATCCATGGCCCGATCCGCGCTGATTAAGCGCTTTTATCATTCTTTGCAGGTTCTGCACACAGCCGATGAAAGGCTGCCAAGTCAAGGCCGGTGCGTGCAGTTTCGCCGAGCCGTGCCGCAGCACGGATCAATCATACTCGATGCCGCGTTCATCCGCCCACAGCGCCAGTTCATAGCGCAGATTGCGGCCGGGATCGGACAGCCACCCATTCATTGCAGCGGTGATCTCGGCCAGATCGACCTTGCGGATAAGTTCCTTGATCGGGCCAATCGCAGCGGGCGTGATCGACAGGCGGCGATAACCGATGCCGAGCAAGGCCAAGGCTTCGAGCCGTCGCCCACCCATCTCGCCGCAAACACCGACATCGACGCCGCTGCCAATACTCGTCTGCATCACGCGCTTGAGGAAGCGCATGATCGAGGGGCTGAGCCAGTCGTAGCGTTCCGCCAGCTTGGGATTGGCGCGGTCGGCGGCGAACAGGAATTGCGTCAGATCATTGGTGCCGATCGACAGGAACGAAAGGCGGGGCAACAGATGGTCGAGCACTTCGGCCAGCGCAGGCACTTCGAGCATCGCGCCAAAATGAATGCGTTCAGGCAGCAACCGCTTTTTTGCGCGCAGAAATGCGAGCTGTTCGTCAAACACCGCCTTGGCCTCGTCAAACTCCCACGGCTCCGACACCATCGGGAACATGACATACAGCGAGCGTCCGGCAGAGGCTTCCAACAGTGAGCGCGCCTGCGCTTTCATCAAGCCTTCGCGTTCGAGCGCGAGGCGCAGCGCGCGCCAGCCCATTGCCGGGTTTTCATCATGCTCGCCGCTGCCCGCCGCGAGATAGGGCACGGACTTGTCCCCCCCGATATCGACAGTGCGAAAGATCACCGGCTTGTCTCCGGCAGCATCCAGCACATCGCGATACAGCCGGGTCTGGCGCTCGCGCTGCGGCAGGGTGGCGGAGACGAGGAACTGGAACTCGGTGCGGAACAGGCCGACGCCGTCCGCCCCTGTCATAGCCAGCATGCTCATATCATCACGCAGGCCGGCATTCATCATCACCTGGATGCGCGTGCCGCAGCGGGTGAACGGTTCGACATCTCTCAGCGAAGCATAGGCCGCCTGCTTCTCGCGGCTTTTGGCAAACCGCGCCTGAAACGCGTCCGCGACCTGTGGCAGCGGGCGGATAATCGCATGGCCCGCATTGGCATCCAGCAGCACCTCATCGCCTTCGCGGATCATGCCGCGCAGGCCTGCGCCCTTGCCATTATTCGCGCGGCCCAGCACCGGCACATTCATCGCCCGCGCCACAATCACCACATGCGCCGTGAGCGAGCCTTCCTCAAGGATCACGCCTTTCAGCCGCCGCCGATCATATTCCAGCAGTTCGGCAGGCCCCAGATTGCGAGCAATCAGGATAGTATCGCGCCGCAGCCCTTGCGAAGCTGCCGTGCCAAGCTGGCCAGAGACAATCCGGAGCAAGCGGTTGGCGAGGTCTTCGAGATCGTGCATCCGGTCTGCCAGCAGCGGATCATCAATCTCGCGCATCCGCATGCGGGTGTGCTGCTGCACGCGCTCAATCGCAGCTTCGGCAGTCAGCCCGCTGTCGATCGCCTCGTTGATGCGGCGCGACCAGCCTTCATCGTAAGCGAACATCTTGTAGGTTTCGAGCACCTCTTCATGCTCGCCCCCGACGCCGAATTCGGCTTGTCCTGTCAGCCCGTCAATCTGTTCGCGCATGCGGGCAAAGGCGCGGTAAACCCGCTGGCGTTCGGCCTCGGTATCTTCGGCCATGACCTGCGTGATTTCGACGCGCGGCTGGTGATAGACGGCAAAGCCCGATCCCAGCCCCTTCACCAGCGTCAGGCCGGAAACTGTCTGCGGCCCGGTTTGTTCAGCTGTCAGCCCGCGCGCTTCTTCCTCATCGACGAGTTCGGCATTGGTGATGAGTTCGGACAGCACCATAGCAGTGGTTTGGAGCGCCTCGATCTCGACATCTTCATAACGGCGCTGTTCGACATGCTGGACGCACAGCACGCCCACCGCGCGTTCGCGATAGACAATCGGCACGCCTGCGAATGAGTGGAATTTTTCCTCGCCCGTTTCGGGGCGATACTGGAAATCGGGGTGCGCCTTGGCCTCGGCCAGATTGAGCGTTTCCACCTTCTGGGCAATCACGCCCGTCAGGCCTTCGCCGATAGCCATGCGGGTAACGTGCACTGCGCTCTGGTTAAGACCGCGCGTGGCGAACAACTCCAGCATGCCTTCGCGCAGCAGGTAGATCGAGCAGACCTCGCTGGAGAGGCATTCGCCGATAATCTCGACCACCTGATCGAGTTTGCCCTGCGCGTGCAGGCGCGAGGCCATGATTTCGGTGAGGCGGGTGAGGATCTGGCGGGCAGCAGCAGCAGCGGTCATGACGGCCAAGGCTTAAGGCCAGTCGCCGCGAAAAGCAAAAGGCGCTTTTGCCGCTGCGCTGCCATCCGCCTGCCCGGTTATGCCCGGGCGATTTCCTCCTTCAACCGGAGCTTCTGCTTCTTCAAAGCCTGGATCGTTCCGGCATCAGGAATGGGCCGTGTCATTTCCTCTCGCAACCGCGCTTCGAGCCCGGCGTGCTTGGCGGTGAGAGCCTCAAGGTGGGAAGACAGGGCTTGTGATGCCATAATCGCATACTCCTTCCAGTTCGGGGGGCTGCCCCCGGGGAAGCGACTCGGCGCCGAATGCGGCCGCGCCGCAGGTTCAGGTTGAACCACACTCAGGCTAGCTTTGAAAGCACTTCCGGATGATGAACGGATGTCCTGCGGGTTGTGTGCGATAAAACGCGTCGCGGGGGTCACGCCCTCTTACCGAATCATCCGCGAACACGAAGCGCGCTTGCTCATTGGCGCGCTTCATCGCATAGCGCCCTCGCGATGGCTCTGGGACACGGGTTGCAAGACAGATGAACGAGCAGGAACTGCGCAAACGGCTTGAATTGCTGCGCACCGAACACCGTGATCTTGATGCGGCGATTGCCGCGCTGACCGAAGCCGCCCGCCAGAGCGCTTTTGCTGACCAACTCCAGATCGCGCGGCTGAAGAAGCGCAAACTGCGCCTCAAGGATCAGATCGCGATTATCGAGGATACGCTGCTGCCCGATATCATCGCGTAGAATGTTGCGAACAACTCGCGAGGGTTTGCAAGGTGGTTCGCAACAAAAACGTCTCGCAGCGGGACGAAAGAAAATATGGATGGGAAAGTAACCATGCACTGGTAGCGCTGCTCCGTGGCAAAGCGTATCAGATGCACGCATGACATCGCGTACTACCAATTTGTCCCGCCCGATCATCGAGGCGCTTTATACCGAGGCGCTCCTCCTGACTGACGATGTGCGGGCGGTATTTGCGGTCGCCACGCGCGAGCCTGCCGGCCCTGATGACACCATGATGCGGTTGGCGCTTTCAACGGAAGGGCTGAAAACCACCACCCGCATGATGCATGTGCTGGCGTGGCTGCTTAATCAGCGCGCGCTGTTTGCGGGCGAACTCAATGAAAACCAGATGCGTCGCCATGGGGCGCTGCCGCCTGATCGCGGCTCGGATCCCGAACATCTTGCCCTGCTGGAGCCGGAAACGCGCCAACTGATTGCCGAAACCGAACACCTCCATCGCCGGCTTGCCCGGCTGGATGAGGCGTGGCGTCAGCGCTTTACGATGGATTCGCCGGCACGCGCATTTCAGGAACGGATCGGGCGCGAACTGGGCCGCCTGAGCGACCGCACCGGCTAAGCCGCACGCATGGCGTGTCGCCAGCGGGCCAACCGCTCGTCACGCACCGCATCTGCCATGGCCGGCTCAAACCGCATCGTCTTGCCACGCATTGCCGATGCTGAGCTCGCCAGATCGGTATAGAGTCCCGCGCCGGTCGCCGCCAGCATCGCTGCACCAAGCGCGGTCGTCTCGACGAATTCGGGGCGTTCGACAGGCACGCCAAGCATATCGGCCAGATCCTGCGCCATCCAGTTATTGGCCGACATCCCGCCATCGATCCTGAGCGTCTGCCACTCGGCCCCGTCAGCCGCAAAGGCGCGCGCCAGATCATAGGTCTGGTGGGCCATCGCCTCGAGAGCCGCCCGCGCCAGTTGCGCCTTGCCACTGGAGAAACTCAGCCCGGCAATCACCCCGCGCGCCTCGGCCCGCCAATGCGGCGCGCCAAGGCCTGACAGCGCAGGCACGATCACCACCCCGCCGCTGTCGGGGATAGACCGGGCAAGCGCCTCGGTCTGGCTGGCGACTTCGACAATCCCGAGCGAGTCGCGCAGCCATTGCACCAGGCTGCCCGCGACAAACACCGATCCTTCGATGGCGTAGATCCGCTCTCCGCCAAGCTGCGTCAGCACGGTGCCAAGCAGTCGGTTGGTCGAGCGCGGGATCACACTGCCGTGGTTCGCCAGCACAAAAGCACCAGTGCCGTAGGTCGCCTTGGTCTCCCCGGGGGCAAGGCAGGCCTGCCCGATGGTGGCAGCCTGCTGATCGCCCACGAGGCCGGTGATCGGGATTGCCCGCCCGAACAGCGCGCCTTCGGTGGCGGCAAGTGCGCCCGCCATGTCGGTGACTTGCGGCAGGGCGTTCATTGGCACGCCAAGAAGATTGCACAGCCCAGGATCAAAGCCGGGCGCCGCCAGATCCATCAGCAGCGTGCGGCTGGCATTGCTCGCGTCGGTGACATGCGCGCCGCCCGAAAGCTTGAAGGTCAGCCAGCTTTCCACCGTGCCGAAAGCGAGGGTGTCGCGTTCGGCCGCAGCACGGACTTCGGGCACATTGTCGAGCATCCAGCGCATCTTGGTGCCCGAGAAATAGGGATCGAGCAGCAGGCCAGTCCGTGCCTGCACTTCGGCCTCGTGTCCTGCATTGCGCAGATCCATACAGAACGGCTCGGTACGGCGATCCTGCCACACAATGGCGCGCGTCAGCGGCTCGCCGGTCGCCTTGTCCCACGCGACCACGGTTTCGCGCTGGTTGGTGATGCCAATAGCCGCAATCCTGTCAGGCCCGCCTGCCCGCGCGATCATTTCCGCAGCGCAATCGCGGGTGCGTTCCCAGATTTCCTGCGGGCAATGCTCCACCCAGCCGCTTTTTGGATAATGCTGGGTCAGTTCGCGCTGGCTGGTGCCGACGCATGCACCGGCCGGGGTAAACAGCATCGCACGCGTTGATGTCGTGCCTTCGTCCAGCACGAGGATATAGTCTTGCATGGCATTCCCTCTCTCGGACGTGACTTCTGCCACGCTGCCCGCCATATGCAAGGGCATGGCCGATATTCCTCCCAAACCGTGGCCCACGGGCCTTGCCGAACAGGTCGAGCCGCTGGTGCTGCGCGTTCTCGCACCCAATCCGTCGCCCTATACCTATACCGGCACACAGACCTATGTGGTCGGCCCGGTCGATGGTCCGGATTGCGCGGTGATCGATCCCGGCCCGAACGAGGCAGATCACATCGCCGCGATCATCAGCGCCGCAGCCGGGCGCAAGGTGCTAGCGATCATGTGCACCCATACCCACCGCGATCATTCACCGGCCGCTGCGCCGCTTGCCGCTGTGACGGAGGCGCCCATCGTCGGCTGCGCGCCGCTGGTGCTGGCAAGCGATCTGCCGCGTGCAGATGAAAGCTTCGATACGACCTACGCGCCGGACCGCGTGCTTGCCGATGGCGAGGGGATGCGCGGCACCGGCTGGACGCTGACGGCTGTGGCCACGCCGGGGCACACCTCGAACCACCTGTGCTATGCGCTGGAAGAGAGCGGCGCGCTGTTTACGGGCGATCATGTGATGGGCTGGTCAACCAGCGTTGTTATTCCGCCCGATGGCGACATGGGTGATTACATGGCGAGCCTTGAAAGGCTGCTGGCGCGCGAAGATGTGCGCTATCACTCCGCCCACGGCGCTGCGATCGAAAAGCCCCGCCAGCTCGTGCGGGGCATGATCGGCCATCGCCGCCAGCGCGAAAACCAGATTCTGCGCCTACTGGGCGAGGAAGCGCGCCCTGTCAGCGCCTTTATCCCGGCGATGTACAAAGGGCTGGACGAGCGCCTTATTCCGGCAGCCGAAATGAGTGTGACCGCGCATTTGCTTGATCTCGAGAAGCGCGGAATCGCCCGTCTCGCAGGGAAAATCTGGCACGCAGTCTGAACGCGCCCATGCGTAAGCGGCTTGCGATCCTCATCGGGACGTGATCAACCTACCGGCCTGAGACACTTTCGGGGGGGAAGTGGCATGGCTACTCTTGGTCAATCGCGGCGCACACCGGTGCAAGGGACGCGCTTTTTCACGATCATGGCGCTGGTGATGTCCGTGATCATCATCGCCGGTTTCTCCTTCAATCTGGCGATGGGCCGATCCAGTTTTGCCGCGCCCTGGCCCTATCATGTGCACGGCACGATTTTCATGGGCTGGATCGGGCTCTACCTTGTCCAGAATATCAGCATCGCATCCGGCCGTGTTGCGCTGCATATCCGGGTGGGGCAGCTCGCCTATGTTCTGATCCCCGCGATGGTGGCCGCTGGTATCATGATCATCCTTACGTCGCTGCGCGGTTCGGGCGGGCCGTTTTTCTTCGCACAGAATGAATTCCTGATCAGCAACACGGCGGCGCTGCTGACATTCGGCGGGCTTCCCCTGTGGGCCCTGCGCGTGCGCCGTCACAGGGGGTGGCACCGCCGTTTGATGCTGGTAGCGATGAGCGTGCTGACCGGCCCGGGCCTCGGGCGGTTGCTACCCATGCCTTTGTTCATTCCCCATGCCTGGACTATCAGCGTTGCGGTCACCTTTGTGTTCGGCGCCATCGCGATGCTGGTCGACTGGCGGCGCGACGGGCGGGTCCATCAGGCCTATTGGTGGGGAATGGGGATCAATGTGGGGGTGTTCATCGCCTCGATGGTGCTGGCCTATTCACCGCTCGGCTATGCCATCACCGAAAGAGTGATTGCCGGAACGGCGGGAGCCGCGCGGCCGATGGAGGCTTTTCTGCCGCCTGGCTTCACCATGTAATGGCGCATTGCCGCTTTTCGCTCGAAAACTGCGGGCCGCTCCCTATATCGCTGGGCAACACGTGATCACGGGAACCGACGCATGAGCATCCTGACCAAGAACCCTACCGGCGCCGATCTGCTGGCTGAAATCGACCGCTTGCGCAAGGAACGCAATGCGGTGATCCTCGCACATTATTACCAGACGCCGGACATTCAGGACATTGCCGACTTCGTGGGCGACAGCCTCGAGCTCAGCCGCAAGGCGGCGGAAACCGATGCGGACGTGATCGCCTTTTGCGGGGTCAAGTTCATGGCCGAAACCGCCAAGATCCTCTCGCCGCAAAAGACCGTGATCCTGCCCGACATGGACGCAGGGTGCAGCCTTGAGGATTCCTGCCCGCCGCAGAAGTTCAGGGCATTCCGTGAGGCGAACCCCGATCATATCGCGCTTACCTACATCAATTGTTCGACCGAGGTGAAAGCGCTCTCCGATATCATCGTCACCTCATCGAGCGCCGAGACGATCCTCGCCCAGATCCCGCCGGAACAGAAAATCATCTTCGGCCCCGACCGGCACTTGGGCGGTTACCTTTCGCGGAAATTCAACCGCGAGATGCTGCTGTGGCCGGGCGTGTGCATCGTACACGAGGCTTTCAGCGAAACCGAACTGCTCAAGCTGAAGGAGCAGCACCCCGGCGCGCCGGTTGCCGCACACCCGGAATGTCCGCCTGTCATCATCGATCACGCGGATTATGTCGGATCGACCAGCGGGATCCTGAATTTTGCCAAGACGTTCTCGGGCGACACGCTGATCGTGGCCACCGAACCACACATCATTCACCAGATGGAAAAGGCGCTGCCCGAGAAGAATTTCATCGGCGCGCCGGGCGCTGATGGGAATTGTTCGTGCAATATCTGCCCTTACATGGCGCTCAACACCATGGAGAAGCTCTACGTGGCTTTGCGGGACCTCTCGCCCCAGATCGAGATCGAGGAAGGCATTCGCCTCAAGGCCAAGCGCAGTCTCGACCGGATGCTGGAGATGGCGAGCGGAACTGTCGGGCTGGGCGATTTGGGCAAGGTGGCGTTCAGCGGGCATTGATCCGCGCGGCCGCCGTAGTCGGCGCGAGAGGGATAACGGGGCGATGAGATGACCGCGCGCATCAGGCTTTTCTGGCTCGCTGTCAAAAGCAGCTACTGGTTCTATCCGGCAGCCTTTGCCATCGGCGCGTTCCTGCTATCGGCCGGGACGCTCTGTCTCGACCGCACTGCGAACACCGCCTGGCTCGCCGAAATCGGCGTGATGGAACTATCCGGGCCTGACAGCGCGTCGGATATTCTGGTGTTGGTGTCAGGAGCCATGCTGGGCGTTGCCTCGACCGTGTTCTCGATCACCATTGCCGCCGTTGCCTATGCGAGCGGCACCTACGGCCCGCGCCTGCTCAACAATTTCATGGAAGATCGCGGCAACAAGATCAGCCTTGCGGTCTTCATCGGCACCTTCGTGTTTTGCGTCAACGTGCTGCGCACGATCAGGCATGCCGGCGCAAAGACCACCGGTTTCGACGGCCAGGTGCTGGAACTGGCTTCTTTCGTGCCCAACCTGTCGCTGCTGGTCGCCTATGCGCTGATTGTGGTGGCGGTGGGCACGCTGGTCTATTTTCTGCACCATATTCCTTCCTCAATCCGCATCCACACCGTGCTGGAAGCGATCGGGGAGCGGCTGATCCGAGACATCAAGGCGACCTATCCCGATACGCCCTCGGCGCCCGCTCCCATGCGCGATGCCGAAGGCGCGGCGATCACCGCGGGTGATACGGGTTATGTCCAGTCGATCAGCTTCGATACGCTCGCCACGCTGGCGCAGGTGGCCGGAGCCCGGATCACGCTCGACTGCCGCACCGGCGACTTCGTGCACCCCGGCATGGTGCTGGCGCGCTGGACACAGGACGAGGACGCAGACCACCACCCGGTCGATACCGACAAGGCGCGCGGCTGCTTCATTCTGGGGGGAATGCGGACGCCCGATCAAGACTTGCAGTTCCTGATGGACGAGCTCGTCGAGATCGGCCTGCGCGCCCTGTCCCCGGGGATTAACGATCCCTACACCGCCATCACCGCGATGCACTGGCTGGGCGCGGCCACCGCCGAGCTGGGACACCGCTATCTCGATCACCAGACCGGCGACGACGCGAACGACGGCGAGCCCCGTGTAATCCGCCGCGTGGTGACCTTCGCCGAATATGTCAGCCGCGGCTTTGGTTCGATCCGCAGCGGCGCGGCGACCAGCCCGCTGGCGGCTATGGTGGCGCTGGAGACAATCGCGAACGCAGCGCTGGTGATTGACGACGAAACGCGGCGCGGTGACCTGATGCGCGAGGCGGCCATGCTGTTCGAACAGGCTGGCAAAGCGCTGACCGGCCCCGATTTCGATATGGTGGAAGGGCGTTACCGGGCGCTTCAGGCGACCAGCGCCTAGGCGCGCGCCTTGGCCACCGCCAGCGCCGCGCCCACCAGCACCATGCCCACGATGTCGAGCGGCGACAGCACCTCGCCGAAGGCGAGCCAGCCGTAAAGCGCGGCCACCGCAGGTTGGGTCAACAGCGCAAGCCCGATGATCAGCGGCGAGAAATGGGCCAGCGAATAAACCATCAACCCCTGCCCGACGAGCTGGCTGGAAATGAACAGGATCAGGATCGGCGTCCAGTCAGTCGGCCAGACGGGCTCGCCCAGCATCAGCGCGACGGCGAGCAGCACCGGGCAGCCGAAGATGCTGACCCAGACAAGCAGGCTCCACGAACCGAACGCCTTGCGCGCGTCCTGCAAGGTCAGCAGATAGACCGCATAAAGCAGTCCGGCAGCAAGGCAGAACAGATCGCCGATCAGGGTCGCGGTCGAAATCTCCAGGCTGCGTCCCATCAGAATGGCCGCTCCGCCGATGGCAAAGACAATCGCCAGCCATTCGAGCCGCTTGGGCATCAAACCGGCCGCAATAAAGCCCCAGAACAGGAGCACGATCGAACCGGCATTGCCGAACAGCGTCGCATTGCCCAGCCGCGTCATACCGATGCCGATGTGCCAGCTGGCCAGATCCAGAGCGAAAGTCACCGCGCCGAGCGCTACCAGCCCCAGAGTGCGGGCGCCCATGCCCGTGATCGGCTGGCGATTGGCCCGCGCCAGCAACACGAGGAATGGCAGCGCCAGAAACAAGCGCCAGAACCCGGCGGAGACCGGCCCGGTATCGGCAAGGCGGACAAACCACGGTCCGAGTGCCAACGCGATATTGCCCGCCAGCAGGGCAGCCAGCAGCAAGGCAGCGCGCCAGCCGTGCGGGACGCCTGAAACCTGTGCTTGGGACGCCCCGTCATTTTCCATGCTTGCGCCCTAGCCGCATCGCGCCCTAGTGCAAGTTGCAAAGAGCAATCGAAGGAGAACCCCATGCACGAAGCCCTGTTCCAGCCGCTCCAGATGGGCGCGCTGCACGCGAAAAACCGCATTCACATGGCCCCGCTTACCCGCGGCCGCGCGGCCGAGCCGATGTTCGTGCCCAATGAATTGATGGCGCTCTATTATCGCCAGCGTGCAGGCGCAGGCATGATCCTCACCGAAGCGACCGGCATCAGCCGCGAAGGCCTCGGCTGGCCGAGCGCGCCGGGGATCTGGAGCGATGAGCAGACCGAAGCGTGGAAGGCGACAACGAAGGCAGTGCACGAGGAAGGTGGCCTCATCGTCATGCAGCTCTGGCACATGGGCCGCATCGTGCATCCGGTATTCCTTGATGGTCAGCCGCCCTTCTCCGCGAGCGCCACTCAGGCCCCGGGCGAGGCGCACACCCCTCAGGGCAAGCAGCCCTATGCTGTCGCCCGCGAAATGACCCATGAGGATATCAAGCGCACCATCGGCGATTACCGCCGCGCCGCAGAGAACGCCAAGAAGGCTGGTTTTGATGGCGTGCAGTTGCACAGCGCGAATGGCTATCTGGTTGACCAGTTCCTGCGCGACAAGACCAACCTGCGCACCGATGAATATGGCGGCTCACCCGAAAACCGCACCCGTTTCATGCGCGAAGTGCTCGAAGCGCTGATCGATGTGTGGGGCGCGGACCGCGTCGGTATCCGCCTCTCGCCCAATGGCGATTCGCAAGGCACCGATGACAGCAACCCGGCAGCGACCTTCGGCGCGGCGGCCAAGGTGTGCGAGGAACTCGGCCTTGCCTTTGTCGAACTGCGTGAACCCGGCCCCGAAGGCACCTTCGGCCAGACCGATGTGCCCAAGCAAAGCCCGCTGATCCGCCAGATCTATACCGGCAAGCTGATCCTCAATTCGGATTACACCGCCGAGCAGGCCGAGGCGGATGTGACGAGCGGCAAGTGCGATGCGGTCAGCTTCGGCAGGCCCTATATCTCCAACCCCGATCTGGAAAAGCGGATCGCGGTCGGCGCGCACTGGAACCCGAACAAGGATGTGCCCAAGAGCTGGTATTTCCCCATCCCGGAAGGCTATGTCGATTACCCGACACTGGCCGAAGAAAAGGCCGAAGCGGCGGAGTAAGCTTTTCTCCCGGCAGTGTCCGCTATGGGCGCTGCCGGGAATAAAGCTGCCGTTCAGCACACAACCCCATTGAAGCCGTCTTCCCGATTGATTTAGTTCGGCAATCTTGCGATGGGCGCCCTGATTTTCGACTGCACCATACGAAAGGAACGAGCGGATGCTGCGCTCTATCTGCGTGTTTTCCGGTTCGAGCTTGGGGAGGCGAACGGAATATCGGGAAGCCGCAGTTCAATTGGGGACCGCCTTGGCGACGAGAGGAATTAATCTCGTATACGGAGGGGCAGCTGTCGGCCTCATGGGCGAAGTCGCCGATGCCACCCTTGCCGCCGGAGGCCATGTAACAGGGGTTATTCCGAGGGCTCTGGTGGATCGCGAAGTGGCCCATGATGGATTGCCGGACCTTCGGATCGTTGAATCGATGCACGAGCGCAAGGCACTGATGGCCGATCTATCAGACGGCTTCATTGCTCTGCCAGGCGGCATCGGAACCTTCGAGGAATTGTTTGAGGTATGGACATGGACGCAGCTTGGCAATCACGCCAAGCCTTGCGCAGTTCTCAACGTAGCGGGCTTCTACGACCGGCTGTTGAACTTCGTCGACCACGCAGTAGAGGAGCAATTTCTTAAGCCTGTCCATCGCAACGTTCTGCTGACCGGTACTAACCCATCCGATCTTTTGGATACACTCGCGACTTACACTGCACCCTCAGAGACCAAGTGGATCAAAAAAGGTGAGCGATAGGGACATTTGGCCACGCGTGGGTTGCGGCGCTGCCATAATTTCGGATGACAAGCTTCTTCTGGTCAAGCGGCGGCGCAATCCGGAGGCAGGCCACTGGGGTCTGCCCGGTGGTAAAGTGGACGGCTTCGAAACTTTGACTGACGCCGTTGCACGCGAGATCGATGAGGAGCTCGGGCTAGCCATTACGGCAGAAAGGCTTCTGTGCCTCGTTGATCAGATCGATCGTTCTTTGTGTTCCCACTGGGTTGCCCCGGTTTATCTCGTTACGAATTTCGACGGCTTGCCGTCGATAAAGGAACCTGAAGCGCTTTCAGAATGGGGCTGGTTTGCGTTGGACGGGCTGCCCGAACCCCTGACCTTTGCCACACAACAAGCCGTCGCGATGCTGAAAGCGGATCGCTGACGCTTCGGCGATACCTTCCGGCCAAAGCCGCCATTCGCCTTCCCACCCACTTTCCGCCATTCAGGCCAAGCCCTGACTCGCCTGAAAGCAGACGTTGGTTGCACAAACGGCAGCGCGCAGTTGCCGGAGCAGGCGGGGGCGCTTTCCTGCTGGGTGTGGCGCGGACGATCTGGCAGCCCGGGGCGCGAGCGCGCTATTCGGTTGCGGCGGATGCCGCAGGCGCAGTGGCTGCGTCGGCCTCTTCGCTTTCGGGCGATAGCTCGCCAGCCACTTCCGGCTGTTCGGCATCAAGCTCAGCCGCCGAGCGCCCGCCCTCGCGCGGGGCGAGCGGCGCTTCGCTGCGCAATTGTTCGAGCGGGATCATGTCATCGCTGATGGTGCCGCCGAGCACCTCGCCCTCCGCCCGGCCGCCGGTTTCGCCGGAGGGACCACCGGGCGCGCTGTCGCAGGCGGCAAGCGGAATGAGGCACAGGGCAAGCGCAAGGCGTTTCATCCGCAGGTCTTTCGCGTAGCGCGATCAAGCGCGTCAAGGAAATCATCGCTACGGGCCATCAGCGCCGCGTCCCATGCTTCATTGCTCACCTCAAGTCCGAGCTTTGCAAGGCTCGTGACGCCGTATTCGGCGATTCCGCATGGCACGATCCCGCCGAAATGGGTGAGGTCCGGCGCGAGATTGACGGAAAAGCCGTGCATTGTGACCCAGCGCCGCACGCGCACACCGATTGCACCAATCTTGGCTTCGGCCCCGTCAACATCGCGCGTCCAGATACCGACGCGGCCTTCCGCGCGCCACGCTTCGATACCGAAATCGCCAAGCGTCGCGATCACCCAGCCTTCGATGGCATGGACAAAGCAGCGCACGTCCTTGCCCCGCTTTGCGAGATCGAGCACCAGATAGCCCACGCGCTGCCCCGGCCCGTGATAGGTATAGCGCCCGCCGCGCCCGGCCTCGACCACTTCGAAGCGCGGATCGACCAGTTCGGCCGGGTCCGCGCTGGTTCCCGCAGTGTAGACAGGGGGGTGTTCAAGCAACCACACCAGTTCCATCGCCTCGCCAGAGGCAACCGCTTGATTGCGCGCCTCCATTTCCGCAAGGGCGCGGGTATAGGGCACGGGCGCAGCCTCGCGGCGCCATTCAAGAGGCGCATGCGCGGGGGATTGCTCTGCAACGCTTGCCATGGCGCGGCGGTGCAGGCATTCAGCGCGGAGTGCAAGAGGGATTGTGGGCCGCGCGCGGTGCAATCCGGCTTGCTGTGTGAACTCAAGGGATAAACGGGCATGGCTGGCAAGAAACTCGATATGGGCGCAGCATGGAGCAGCGCTATGGGCCTCATCGCGCAGAACAAGGATACCGTAGGCGCGATTATCGGCCTGTTCTACTTCCTGCCCTACCTCGCGGTGGGTCTGCTGGTACCCGAAGCGGCCAATCCGCAGCCCGCCGAGGTGACGCCCGGCGCGAGTCCTGATGCCGCAGCCAAAGCTGCGCTGGAGCAGCTCAGTGCAGCCTATGCCGATAACTGGCCGGTGCTGCTTAGCGTGACAGTCGCTCAGTTCATCGGCTCGCTCACCCTGCTGGCGCTGCTCGGCAACCCCGATAGCCCCACTGTCGGCGAGGCGCTCAAACGCGGACTGGGCGCGGCGCCGTCCTATTTCGTGGCACAGGTGCTCTCGGCGCTGCTGGTCAGCGTCGCGGTGGGTGTGCCACTCGGGCTGGTCATAGCTGTCGCCCCCGGTGTTGCGGCGGCGATCGCAGTGCTGGCCGCAGTGGTGGGTGCGGTCTATCTCTTCGTGAAGTTTTCGTTGCTGGCACCGGTTGTCGCGATCGAGGGCGTGCGCAATCCGATCACCGCGCTCACGCGGTCATGGCGGCTGACCAAGGGCAATTCCTTCCGGATTTTCACCTTCATCCTGCTCCTGATCATTACCATCGGAATCGTCTCGGTCCTGGTGACGCTGGTTCTCGGGCTGGTTTTTGCACTGTTTGACCCGAGCATTGCCGATATCGGCAATGCGGTCATAGCAGCGATCGTCAACACCGCGCTGGGTGTGATCTTCGTGCTGGCGCTGGCCGCCGTCTACCAGCAGCTTGCCGGGCCGACCGGCGAACAACTCGCCGCGACGTTCGAATAAGGGGGCGCAGCGGCGCGCCTGTCATGGCCGAGACCGATCCTGAGATAACGGCATCCGTGCGCGGGAAGGCCAGCGGCGCAATCCCGCCTTCGCGCATGGCGCTGCTGTTCACCGTGATGCTGGTGACGGCAGCGGGCAACACTGCAATGCAATCGGTGATGCCTTCGATTGGCACAGCGCTCAAGGTCGATGATGTGTGGATCAGCCTGGCCTATTCATGGTCGGCACTGTTGTGGGTGGTGTGCGCGCCGATCTGGGCGCGCAGGTCAGACCGGCGCGGGCGCAAGGCGATGATGGCGCTTGGCTTGATCGGCTTTGTTGTCTCGATGTTGTTGTGCGGGTTATCACTCTATGCGGGCCTTAATGGCTGGCTGTCAGCGCTCTGGACGCTGATTGCCTTTGCCGCTGCGCGCAGCCTTTATGGCGGGTTCGGAAGCGCCGCGCCGCCGGCAGTGCAGGCCTATGTTGCGGCACGCACTCCGCGTGCAGAACGCACCCAGGCGCTATCGCTGATCGCCTCAAGCTTCGGACTTGGGACGGTGATTGGCCCGGCGCTTGCCCCGCTGATGGTGCTGCCGTTTCTGGGGCTGGGACTGACCGGGCCGTTCATCTGTTTTGCGGTGATCGGGCTGGCGGCGCTTGTTGTGCTGCGCCTGCGCTTGCCCAATGACGAGCCGCAATTCGCCGCCCGCGGGCAAGCAGCGCCTTATTCGAGCGGATCGGGCGCGCCGAGCGATCCCGAAGATGGACCCGAAGGCGACAATGGAGAGGAACCGCCACGTCTCAGCTGGCTCGATCAGCGGCTGCGTCCGTGGATCATCGCCGGTTTCTTTGGCGGGCATGCGCAGGCGATGGTGTTGGGAGTCTCGGGCTTTCTGGTGCTTGATCGCCTTGGCCTGCGCGAAACACCGGCAGAGGGCGCGGGACCGGTCGGCCTTGTGCTGATGAGCGGGGCAATCGCGACCTTGCTGGCTCAATGGGGCCTGATTCCGCGGTTTGATCTGGGCCCGCGCGCGGCGACCTTGTGGGGTATCGCGACGGCCGCATTCGGTACGCTGGTTCTCGGCCTGGGCGAGAGCCTTCACACCATCGCGCTCGGCTATGCGATTGCCTCGCTCGGGTTTGGCCTGTTCCGCCCCGGCACAACGGCAGGAACTTCGCTTGCCGTCACGCGGGCCGAGCAGGGCCAGGCAAGCGGCATTGTCGCCAGCCTTGCGGGGGCAAGCTATATCTATGCCCCGGCATTGGGGGTCTGGCTTTACGGAACGTCGGACTGGCTTGGCTTCGGCCTGATGATTGCACTTTGCCTTGCAGTGCTGGTCCATGGCTGGTTTGCGCTGCAGGCGGATGAGGTTCTGACGCGTTCTTGAGCCGCGCAGCCCGTCCGGGCCTGCGTAATCCTCGCTCACCACCGAACGCCGGTGATCGGCAGCCTCGGCGCGGTCAGAGTATTTCCAGAACGACATCCTGCGGACGGCAGAGCCTCACGCCCTTCTCGGTCTCCACCAGCGGGCGTTCGATCAGCTTGGGATCGGCCGCCATCGCGGCAAGAACCGTCGCATCATCGGCCTGCGGCAGCCCGCGCTCTTCGGCATCGGTGCCGCGCAGGCGCAGGCCTTGCTGCGGCGTGATCCCCGCATCGCGGTAAAGCTGGGCGAGCTTTAAAGCTGTGGGCGGCGTTTTGAGGTATTCGACCACCGTCAGATCAATCTTCGAAAGGCTCTCGAGAATCGCCAGGGTCTTGCGCGATGTGCCGCAATTGGGGTTGTGCCAAATGGTCGCTTTCATCGGGTTGCTCCAGCCTTGTCCTGTCGCAGCGGCTTAGCCACAGGCGCGCAGAAATGCCACAGATTGAGCGAGATCAAGGCACCCATCATTTTTCCTTTGCACCTGCGAGTGAGTTGCAATAACGCGACCTCACATATGCAGATGCAAAGGATTCTCATGAACAGCCCGGCCTTCCGCACAGCCCTTCTCCTCGGTTGTGCTTGCCTGAGCCTGCCCGCCTACGCCGCTGAAGATAGCGCGGATGAAGCGATTGTCGAAGGCACGGCACCCGTCGGAACGGAAATCGTCGTGGTCGGCGATAACGAGACTGCCAACACCATCAGCGGCTCCTTCAGCACCATCAGCGCACAGGATCTCAAGCGTAGCCGCGTGCTCAACGTCAACGACGCATTGCGGCAGGTCGCGGGTGTATTCCCGCGCGATGAAGAAGGCGCAGGTGTGCGCCCCAATATCGGGATTCGCGGACTCAACCCGGTCCGTTCCACCAAGGTGCTGCTGCTCGAGGATGGCATTCCCCTCGGCTTTGCCCCTTATGGTGATAATGCGGCCTATTATCATCCGCCAATCCAGCGCTTTTCCGGGGTCGAGGTGTTGAAAGGTGCAGGCCAGATCCGCTTCGGCCCACAGACCATTGGTGGCGTTGTCAATTACATTACCCCTGATGTGCCGACCGAGCTGATGGCGCAGGGCACAATCGCCGCAGGCAACCGCGATCAGTTGATGCTGGACGGGCAGCTTGGCGGGCGCTTGCTCGGCGGCGGGGTGATGCTCCACGTCAATCACAACCAGACCGACGGCAATCGCGATAACCAGGCGATCAAGTTCACTGACATCTTCCTCAAAGGCGCATGGGAACTTGGCCCCGATCACGGCCTGACCATCAAGCTGTCGCGCTTCCGCGAGGATAGCCAGCTCACTTACTCTGGCCTGACCCGCGCCGAATTCGCGGCCAATCCGCGCGGCAATGTGTTCATAAACGACGATTTCCAGACAGAACGGCTGAACGCCACGCTTGCCCACCGCTGGGATCTGACAGGCGATCTGACGCTGCGCACCACGGCCTATTACCACCACTTTGCCCGCGACTGGTGGCGGCAATCCTCCAATTCCGGCCAGCGTCCGAATGACGCGAGCGATCCCGCGTGCGGAGGCCTTGCCAACCTCTCGACGACTTGCGGCAACGAAGGACGCCTGCGCGATTACGACACGTTCGGCATCGAATCCCGCCTGACCGTCGATCACAATCTGCTCGGCTTTGGCGGAGCGACCGAGATTGGTGTGCGTGCGCATCAGGAGTACCAGCGGCGACGCCAGTGGAATGGCGACACGCCGACAGCCCGCACCCCCGGCACCGGGGTCAATGGCGGGGTCCGCGAAAACAGCGAACGCGATGCATTCGCCTTTTCTGCCTTCCTGCAATCGCGCCTTGAATTCGGCGATTTCGCTCTCACGCCCGGCGTGCGCGGCGAGTTCATCAAGTATGACCGCCGCAGTCTGCCTGTCGATGTGATTGCAGGCGGACGCCCGACCGGCGCGCTCACCACCCCGGTCAGTGGGAGCGAGCGGCTCAACAAGGTGCTGCCCGGTCTTGGCGCCACCTGGAACCTCACGCCCGATGTGACGCTTTACGGCGGCGTGCATCGCGGCTTTGCCCCACCCCGTGTCGAGGATATCATCACCGCCGGAGGTGGCTCGGTCGATCTCGATCCCGAACTGAGCACCAATTGGGAGATTGGCGTGCGCGGCACGATCACGCCCGGTATCCGCGGCGATGCGACGTTCTTCGTGATGGATTTCGATAACCAGATCGTGGCCCAATCGGTTGCCGGCGGGATTGGCACACAGCTCACTTCGGCAGGCCGTACACTGCACAAGGGCGGCGAATTGTCTCTGACCGGCTCCTCGCGCGATGCGGGGTGGACATCGCCGGAGACGGATATCTTCGCCCGCGTGGCTACAACATGGGTAGCCGAGGCGCGCTACAACAGCACCCGCATTGCAACGCCCCCCTGTTTTGACGGGGCTGCGTCCGGGACTCTTGTCGCGACTGGCGCGGGCGCTGTGCCGTGCGGCATCGCGCGTGATGTAAATGGCAACCGCCTGCCCTATTCGCCGGAATGGCTGTTTTCAGCGGCTGTCGGCGTCGAACACAAAGGCTTTACCGGCCAGCTCGAACTCGTCAGCCAGTCGGATATGTTCGCAGATGACGCGAACCTCATCCCGGTGACGCCGGATGGCCAGCGCGGCCTGATCGAGGGCTGGACACAGGTCAACGTGGCGCTGTCCTATGGTCCGCCAAACGGCAAGTGGGAGGTCTTCACCACTGCGCGAAACCTGTTTGACCGCACGTTCATCATCGATCGGGCACGCGGCATTCTGCCGGGCCAGCCCTTCACCATTCAGGCCGGGTTGGCGGTGCGTTACTGATCGGTCCGGGCACCCGGCGCAGATAGCGCCGGGACAGCCTGCGCAGCATCGTCGGCACTGATACCCGGCGCGGGCGCGGCGCTCAGTGCTTCGCGGCGCCGCGCCACGCGGCCTGCCAGCTCGATTGCGCGCACCAGCCGGGGATAGACCCCGCAGCGGCACAGATTGGGCACGGCGGCCTCGATCTCCTCACGGGTTGGCACAGGGTTGCGCTGGATCAGCGCGGCTGCCGCCATCACCATGCCGGGCGTGCAGAAACCGCACTGGATTGCCTGTTCAGCCACCATCGCCTGCTGCACCGGATGCGAGCGATCGCGGGAAAGCCCCTCGATGGTGGTGACATAGCGCCCCTCGGCCTCGGCGAGCGAGACCCGGCAGGAACGCAGCGCCGTGCCGTCGATGATCACGGTGCACGCCGCACCAATACAATCATTGCCGCTGCCGCAGCTTTTCGTGCCCGTAAGGTTGGCCGCCTCGCGCAGCGCGAACAACAGCGGCGTTCGCGGATCGAGATCGAACTCGACCGGGCGTTCGTTGACAGTCATGCGGGGCATCGGAGGAGTGCTGTCCTAGCTGCGCCAGCTATCGTCGATGCGATCAATCCGGCGCTTCCACGCTTCGAAATCGAACAGGCCGGCACCGCCCTGCCCCGCCATCACCGCCAGATCGCGCTGGTGCACATCGACTACCTCTTGCGGGACCAGCGTGGGGTTGCCCATGCCGAGCGTCGCCACCTGGATTTCACATGCGCGCTGCAAGGCCCACATCTTCACGAACATGCCGGGGATCGTGCGATCCATCACCACAGGGCCATGATTGCGCAGCATCAGGATCGACTTGTCACCGAGATTTGCGACCAGCCGTTCGCCTTCCTCGGCGCGCACCGTGACGCCTTCGAAATCGTGGTAGCCGATCTGCCCCTGGAAATTGCAGGCGTAGAAATTGCACGGGACGAGGCCATCCTTGTGGCTCGCCACGGCCATTGTTGCCGTGGTGTGGACGTGGCAGATCGCGGCTGCCTTATCGCCCAGATGCTTGTGGAAATAGGCGTGCTGCGTGAAACCTGCCTTGTTCACCATGTACTGCGAAGGGCCGACATTGTTGCCTTCGACATCGATCTTCACGAGATTGCTCGCCGTCACCTCGTCATAAAGGAGGCCGAACGGATTGATGAGGAAAGTGTCCGCTTCCCCCGGCACTTTCACCGAGATGTGGTTGTAGATCGATTCCGCCCAGCCGAGGTGATCGAAAATGCGATAGCATGCGGCCAGATCAAGCCGCGCCTGCCATTCCGCCTTGCTGCACTGATCCTGCACGCTGTTGCCGCTCTGAAGCTGCGTTGCCATGGTATGTTCTCTCCCGAAATGCCGCTTTTGCCCCTTAAACCCCTCTTGGATCACGCCCGCAAGCCCATGCTTGCAACATATTGCTTTGCCAAGGCGCGCTGCGCTCGCTAGCCCTGACGGCGAATGTCTGCCTCTGCCTCTCCACCAGTTCAGCCTTTGCCCGCCGCAGGAGCGAGCGCACAGGCGCGGCTGGTAACAGGCAGCATCCCGCGCCACCTGTTCGAACAGACCTTGCCGATGATCATCGGCGTTGCCGCAGTGATGTCGATCGGCCTCGTCGATACCTATTTCATCGGGCAATTGGGCAGCGCCGAGCTGGCGGCGATCTCGTTCATCTTCCCCGTCTCGGTGGCGACCACGTCGCTCGGGGTCGGCGTAATGGTCGGGATCAACGCGGTTGTCGCCCGCGCACTGGGCGAAGGCGATTTTGCCAAGGCGGCACGGCGCGCCAATTTCGGCATCGTCTTTGCCCTGGCCTGCGGCGCAATTATGGGGGCCGCACTCTACCTGCTGATCGATCCGCTGTTCGGCGCAATGAATGCGCCGCAAGCCATCATGCCGCTGATCCGCCTTTACATGGAGCCGCTCGCGCTCGGGTTTCCACTAATCCTGCTCATCATGGGCTTCAACGGAGTGCTGCGCGGACAGGGTGAAGCGCGGCGCACGAGTGTTATCAGCATCACCTATGCAGCGGCAAACTGGATCCTTGATCCCATCCTGATTACCGGGGCGTTCGGGATCGAGGGATTTGGTATGGCGGGCGCCGCTTATGCCACGGTGATCGGCTGGGGTGCGGGGGTGGCAATGTGCCTGTGGCTGACCCGTGCAACGCAATTGCCGCTTGATCTGGTGCTGCTGAAAGATTGCAACATGGCCGAACAAGCCCGCGCGATCATCCGCATCGGCCTGCCCGCTGCTTTCTCGAACGCGATCAACCCGATGGGCCTTGCGATCCTGACCGCGTTGGTCGCGCTCGAAGGGGATGCCGCTGTCGCCGGCTTTGGCGCAGCCGGACGCCTGCAAAGCTTTGTGATTGTGCCGCTGCTTGGCCTGTCCGGAGCGATCGGTGCGATTATCGGACAGAACTGGGGCGCACAGCAATATGGAAGGGCACGCGAGGCGGCGCTTTATGCAGGCGGTTTCTGTGTGATCTATGGCCTGCTGGTTGCGCTTGCCATGATCAGTTTCGGCGAATGGTTTGCTTATCTGTTTACCCGTGATCCGGCGGTGATCGCGGAATTTGCGCTCTACCTGAAAATCGCCGCTTGGGGCTATGCAGGGTTTGGCCTGTTGATTGTGGGCAATGGCATCATGAACGCGGTTGACCGGGCAAATCTTGCGCTGATGCAATCAGTGGGCCGAGTGTTCCTCGTCATGCTGCCGACAGCTCTGGTGCTGCGCGCGGAATGGGGCAGCGCTGCGATATTCACCGCGGAACTGGCCGCCAACCTGTTCGGCGCCTTGTCCGCTATTTTGCTGGTTCGCCATGTGCTGGCCCGCGCTTACCGGCCATGGGTGAAGGCCTGAAAAGAAACGTCTTGCTAGGCCAAATTTAACCATCTCGCGGCAAAGCAGGCAACATGGATGACCTGCTGGCAGAATTCATCGCGGAAACGCGCGAGATGCTTGAAGCGACCGGGGGCGAGCTTGTCGCCTGGGAAGCCGATCCGGCAGACCGTGCGCGGCTGGATAGCGTGTTCCGGTTCGTACACACCGTCAAAGGCAATTGCGGCTTCTTCGATTTCCCGCGCCTCGCCGCGCTGAGCCATGCGGCAGAGGATGCGCTGGCAGACCTGCGCGCCGGACGCCGCGAGGCTTCGGCCCCGCTGGTTTCCGCCGTGCTTGCCATTATTGATCGCATCGCCGCGATGGTGGATGCGATCGAGGCGGGCGACGAACTCGATCATGGCGATGATGCTGTGCTGATCGCTGCACTCGGCGTCGATCACATGCCTGAAAGCATCGCAGACCCGCCCGAACTGCCCGCTCCGCTGCTGCCCGAACAGGTAATGGCGCGTCGCAGCGACCCGGCGGCGAGTCTTGCCGCACCCCGCACCATCCGCTTGCCGGTTGAACTGCTCGACCGGGTGATGATCGGCGTGTCCGATATGGTACTGGCGCGCAATGATCTGGCACACCGGCTGCGCGCTGCGGGCACCCAGCCGACTATTGACGGGCCGTTCGAACGGCTCACTGCCATCCTTTCCGACGTGCGCGATGCGATCACCCGGATGCGGATGCAGCGGATCGAAACGCTGTTCGGCGCGCTGCCACGGCTGGTGCGCGACCTGTCGGCTGAACTTGGCAAACAGGTTTTGATCGATCTGGAAGGCGGCAATGTCGAGCTTGATCGCGAAATGATCGAGACGATCCGCGATCCGCTCACCCACATCATCCGCAACGCGATTGATCATGGCATTGAGCCTCCCGCCATCCGGCTTGCTGCCGGCAAGCGCGAGATGGGGTTGCTAACGCTGTCGGCGCACCAATCGGGCAACACCATTGCCATCGTGGTGAGCGATGACGGGCGCGGACTCGATGCCGAAAAGATTGCCGCCAAAGCCGAAAGTTCGGGCCTGATCACCGCTTCGGAACGCGCCAGCCTGACCCGCGAAAAAGTGCTGCAACTGATTTTCGAGCCCGGCTTTTCCACGGCCGAGGCTGTCAGCAATGTATCGGGCCGCGGGGTGGGCCTGGATGTGGTGCGCCAGAATCTCGAAAAGGTCGGCGGCAGCATCGCAGTATCAAGCCAGCCGGGAGTGGGAACACTTTTCACCCTGCAAATCCCGCTGACGCTGAGCATCATCGCCGGGCTGACAGTCGAGGTCGCAGGCCAGCGGCTCGCCATCCCCCAGGGTTATATCGAGGAAATCATCGAAGCCTCGGCAGAAGCGCTCGATTACGCGCGGATGGGCGAAACCGCCCTGATCACCTTTCGGGGCGAGCGCGTGCCCTGCCTTCTGCTCGCCGATGTGCTGGGATTGCCCGCACCCGCGATGACACAAGGCACCCACACGCTCGCGTTGCTGAGGCTGGCCAGCGGTGATCTGTTCGCGCTCGCGATTGAACGGATCCACAGCCACGGCGATCTGGTGGTCAAGCCGCTTGCCCCGGCAGTGATGAAGTGCGGGCTCTATGCCGGTTCGGCGCTGCTTGATGATGGCCAGCCGGTGCTGCTGCTGGATGTCACACGCATCGCCGCCGAATATCACCTCGTGTCCGACACCCGCGCCCGCACCGCGCCGCGCAAGGTGGAAAGCGCGGGCGAGACCGCCCAGAGCGCTGGCCGCGTAATGCTGTTCACCGGGCTGGACGGGCGGCGCGCGGCGATCCGGCTGGAGCTGGTGCAGCGTATCGAGACGATTTCCAGCAGCGCTATCGACAATTCAGGTGCACGCCCCCGCGCGGTGATCGACGGCGTGATCCTTCCTCTCACAGGCCTCGGCACCGAGGCGTTGTCACGGCCCAAACTCCGCCTGCTGCGGCTGTCAGACGGCCTGACCGATCTGCTTTACGCGGTGCGCGATATAGAGGATGCGACCGAGCTTCCCGCAAGACTTGCACCGGCAGGCGATGATCCCTTGATTGAAGGGTTGGCATTGATCGGCGGGCAGCCTGTCGCTGTACTTGATGCCCATGCCCTCTTCGCTCGTTTCGGCGATGCACCGCAGCCGGTGGCCCGCCCGCTGTGTCTGCTGCCCGACACTGATTGGGCGCGCAGCATCCTGGGCCCGCTGGTGGAGGCGGCAGGCTATCGCGTCGCGGAGGATGCCGACAACGATACCGCAGGCGCGCTCACCATTCTCACGGAAGAAATTTACGAAGTCGCCAGCCATCTTGGGGAATTGCCCGCCGGTCCGATCATCCGGCTGCGCGATCAACCCGACGGCGCGCCCGATTCTCCGAGCATCTACCGCTATGATCGCGATGGATTGTTGAAAGCACTGCGCGATGTGCGCGACAGCGCGCCGCTCGCTCATGCTGCTGTCAGTGCGGGAGGCACGCGATGAACGCACTCGTCCTGATGGTCCAGATCGGCGGGCGACGCTGCGCGATCGCGGCGGAGGATGTGAAATCGGTGATCGATCTCGGCACCATCGCGCCGGTGCCGCGCGCGCCTGCTTTCATTGCGGGAATAACCGCGCTGCGCAGCCAGGCGCTGACCGTGATCGATTGCCGCCTTGCTTTAGGCCTGTCGGACGAGGTCTGGCCACGCGACAGCCGCGCCGCGGTGGTCGCGGTCGACGGGCATACCTATGCACTGATGATCGATGCGATCGAGGATATCACCACCACTCTGAGCGAGCCGGGGCAGATCCCCGGCGGCTTTGGCGAGCAATGGTCACGCGCGGCCCATGGCATGATCGAAACGGGGATCGGTCCTGCCCTGCTGCTCAATCTGCCGGCGCTGATTGCCGGGCCGGAAGCGGTCATCAGCAGAAACGCTCATGCGGCTTAATCCTGTGGTTACACCTCGCGCCCTAGACTGGCGGATGCTTCGAGCAGAGGGGTTTGCATGAAAACGTGCCTGATCGTCGATGATTCCCGCGTGATCCGCAAGGTTTCACGGCACATTCTCGAAACCCTCGGCTTTTCCGTGTCCGAGGCCGAGAATGGCCAGATTGCGCTTGATGCCTGCATGGCGGCCATGCCCGATGTGGTGCTGCTTGACTGGAATATGCCGGTGATGACGGGCATCGAATTCCTTGTGGCGCTGCGCCAGCGCCCCGGCGGGGACCGGCCCAAGGTGGTGTTCTGCACCACCGAAAATGATGTCGCCCACATCCGCGAGGCCATTCAGGCGGGGGCGGACGAATATGTGATGAAGCCATTCGATCACGAAACACTCCAGATCAAACTGCAGTTGGTCGGCTTTGCGTGAGGACAGCGCGATCATCCCTCCAGCCCATCTCGCAGGCGCACCAGCGCCCGCAGAGTGACGCGGCGCGTTCTGTCCGGGTGATGATTGTCGATGATTCGCTGACGGTTCGTACAGCGCTCAAGCGGATGGTCGAAAGCGACGCCGCGCTCGCCGTGACTGCCACCGCAAGCAGCGCGGAAAGCGCGCTGGCTCAGCTCAGGTCAGAAGTCCCCGATGTTGTGCTGCTCGATCTCGAAATGCCGGGAATGGGCGGGCTCGACGCGCTGCCCGCGATCCTTGAAATTGCCCCTAAGGCGCAGGTGTTGGTCGTTTCGGCTCTTACCCAGGAAGGCGCCGAAGCGACGCTTGCGGCCCTTGCGATGGGGGCAGCTGACACCATGCTCAAGCCGCGTCCCGGCGAATTCACCGAAGGTTACCGGGCTTCCCTGATTGACCGGATCCGCGCGCTGGGTGCCAGCAAGGCACCGACGCATGAGGGCGAGCGGCCGAACCCTGCTGCCAGCACCGTTGCTATGCGCCCGCATCCACAGGTCAGCGCGTTGCCGCAGCTGCGCCCCGAAGTGATCGCGATCGGCGCTTCGACGGGGGGGATCCATGCGCTTGGCCTGCTGCTGGGCCAGATCGGCCCATCACTGACCCAGCCGATCCTGATCACCCAGCACTTGCCCGCCTCCTTCATGCCCGTCTTCGCGCGCCAGGTTGAAAACACCTGCGGGCGGCCCACCGTGCTGGCGCATGATGGACTGGTGCTGGTGCCGTCTCAGGTCGTGATCGCAAGCGGTGAAGGGCACCTTGTAGTCCGCCGTCAAGGCGACGCGCTGGTGGCTGAAGTCTCGAACGCGCCTGCAGCGAGCGGGTGCCGTCCATCAGTTGATCCGATGTTGGCAAGCCTTGCCGAAACCTGCGGCGCGCGCGCGTTGGCCATTATCCTGTCGGGAATGGGCAGCGACGGGCTGGCCGGAGCCCGTGCACTTGCCGCCACAGGGGGCACAATCCTTGCCCAGGATGCCGCGAGCAGTGCTGTGTGGGGAATGCCGGGTGTCGTCGTCCGCGCCGGGCTCGCCCACCTCATCGCCGCGCCCGATGCGCTTGGCCAAGCCCTGATGGCCAGCGCCGCCCCGGCGCGTGCCGTGAATTGACGCGCGAGGCCGATAGCATCATGGAACCGAGCCCCGCCGCCCTCCAGATCATCGCCGATTTGCTGACGATGCACACCGGGCAGGAACTCACCGAAAGCCGGCGCTGGCGCGTTGGCTCGGCGCTCGCCGGGCTGTTCCGCGAATATGGAATAACCAATGTGGAACAACTGGTCTGCCTGCTGGATCAGCAGCCGGGAGCCCAGCCAAGCCAAGAGCTGACCCGCAGGGTGGTCGAGGCGCTACTTAACAACGAGACGTATTTCTTCCGCGACAAGCCGACCTTCGATCAGCTGCCCAACGCCATCCTGCCCGCGCTCGCCCGCCGCCGCGCCAGCACGCGCCGCCTGTCGATCTGGTCGGCAGGATGTTCGACCGGGCAAGAGGTCTATTCGCTGGCGATGCTATTTGCCGAGCAGCGCGAGAGGTGGGACGGCTGGTCAATCGAGATCCTCGGCACGGATGTCTCGCACAGGGCAATCGCAGCGGCACGGGCCGGGCGTTTCAGCCAGTTCGAAGTGCAGCGCGGGCTGAGCGTCATGCAGATGCTGAACCACTTCGACGAACAGGACGGTGGCTGGCAGATCCGTGATGAAACCCGCGCCTTCACCCGTTTCGAGCAGCACAACATTCTGGAGCAATGGCAGGGCCGCAAAACTTTCGATCTGATCTTGTGCCGCAATGTCCTGCTCTACTTCAACCAGCAGACGCGCACCCATACCTTCGCCCGCCTTGCCGAAGCGCTCGCGAGCGACGGGTTCCTTATGCTCGGCGCGGGCGAGACCGTTGCGGGGCAGACTGATCAGTTCATCCCTTCGGCCCAACTGATCGGCCTGTTCCAGCCGCGTGCACCACTGGCCATGATGCAGCTGGCCGCAGCAGAGTAAGCGCGACGGCCAGTCTCGTTTACTCAGTCTTAACCATGAAGCTTCAGCAAATCTTGCCCCTACCCGCATAGGGTAGAGGTTCGATGGTGCAGGCGGCTGCGCCGCAACAGCCAAGGCGGTGTAAGTGAACCCATGCCCCTGATCGCGAAGCCATTGCGCCGCAAAGCCGCCACGCTGGTGCTGGTACCGCTTGCGGTGCTGAGCATCGTTTTCGGGCTGCTGGTCATGGCATCCATCGCGAGTGATCAGATCGCAATCAGATCACCGCTGCCGCTGCTGATCTCGGCGGCACTGATCTATGCCGCAACCCTCGCCCTGCTCAGCTGGAACAGTATTGCCAATGTGCGCAATCTGGAGGCGCTCGGCACGCTTGATCCTTTGACCCGCCTGCCCAACCGGCGCAGCCTTCAGGATGATATCGAATACTGCTCGCAGGGGGATGCCGAAGTTGCGGTCGCGCTGATTGACCTCGACAGCTTCAAGCAAGTCAATGATCACTACGGCCACGCGGTCGGCGATCAGCTCATTCAGGAAACCGCATCCATGTTGCGCAGCGTGTGCGGCGGGGAGGCGCGCTGTTACCGGCTTGGCGCTGATGAATTTGCGGCGATCATGACCGGACAGGCCGCCGGCACAATTCTCGAAGGGATGTGCCGGACGCTGCTGGAACGCTTTGGCAATCCGGTGAAGGTTGGCGACCGCCTGATCGCGATGGGTGCCAGCATCGGGCTGGCCCGCAGCACACAACAGGTGCGGCTCGGCTCGTCCGAAATGCTGCGCCGCGCCGATGTCGCCATGTATATGTCCAAACGCGGCGGCAAGATGCGCTGCACGTGGTTCAGCGAGAATTTTGACCGCCGTCGTGAACGGATGCGCGCCATCGAGGACGACATCCGCGAAGGCATCACCCGCGGAGAATTCGCGGTCGCCTATCAGCCGCTGGTCGATGCCGATGGTGGATCGATCGTCGCTGTGGAAGCGCTGCTGCGCTGGAACCGCCCCGATGAGCGGCTGATCGGCCCGAATGTGTTCATCCCGATTGCCGAGGATTCCGGGCTGGTCAATCCGCTCGGGCTGTTTGCGATGCGGCAGGCGATGACCGATGCCAAAGCGTGGGGCATTACCTTGTCGGTCAACATTTCCGCTGCGCAGTTGCGCAACCCGGAATTCCCGATCCGGCTTGGCGAAATTCTCGAGGAAACCGGCTTTGCGCCCGAGATGCTCGAACTCGAAGTGACCGAAACCTGCCTCGTACTTGATCCGGTCGTGGCGGAACGCACGCTCGATGTGATTCGCAGCTTCGGAGTCAGCATTGTGCTTGACGACTTCGGCACCGGCTATGCCTCGATCGGGTTCCTGCGGCGGTTCCGGTTTGAGAAATTGAAGCTGGATCGCTCACTGGTGATGCTGGCTGGAGAGGATGATGGCAGCCGTGCGATGATGCTTTCGAGTATCGCCATGGCGCGCGCTCTCAATATGAGCGTGACGGCCGAGGGCGTCGAAACCTCGCAGCAGGCCGAGATGGTGCGGCAGGCGGGCTGCGACCAGATTCAGGGCTGGCTTTACTATAAAGCCGTTCCCGCCGCCGAAGTCGATTGCCTGATCCGGCGGCAGCGTGCAGCTGCTGGAGCGCCCAATGTGATCGCCCATTTGCCCTCGTCCACGATCAAGAACGCCAAGCCCTGATATCTCGCTGCGGCGATCGGTTCTGGTCGCTCGCGCAGCCTGCGTGGAAAGCTTTTGGAAAGTATTTTCGTTCAGGAAAGATTGCGCAGGATCTGGGGAATTTCACATGAACATGATGAGCAAGCATGATCGCCGCGAGCCGCAGAACGTGCCTGATTTTGTGCGTGAACTCGCCGCAGAATCGCTGAATGATAGCGAATTTACGCAAGGTTCTGTCAGCCAGTCTGGTGGGTCCACCAGCCTGTTCGAACGCGTCGCATGGTTTCGCGATCTGTCGCTTTCCGGAAAGATCAACGCGACTTTCGGCAGCTTCTTCGTGATCGGCTTTGCCATCACGCTTGTCATGACGCTGGGCTTCTCCGAATTGTGGCAGCGCTACCAGACCTCCGCGCGCGTGCAGGAAGCGGTGGTCTCGGCCACCGAACTGCATGGCACGACGGGAGAGATGCGGTTTCATGCCCTGCGCTATTTCACCGATGGCGATGCAGCGCAGCGCGTGCGCCAGAATGAAACCGCGCTGGCAGCAAAGCAGCACCTCGCCGCGATCACTCCGGCGGTCACCGGCAGCTTCCCCGACCTCAAGACCCGGCTTGATGGTCTGACCGAACAGTTCAAGGACTACGACGCCAGCTTTGCGCGCGCATCAGCCGAAGGCACTGCCCGCGACGAACGCGCCGCACTGCGGGCAGATACGACCGTCAAAGGCGATGCGCTCTTCAGCCAGACCCGCGCGCTTGCCGAAGATCTGACCGCGCGCAGCGAAGCGCTGAGGGAAGCGGGAATCGCCTATTTCTTCACCATGATCAAACTGATCGCAGGGCTCGCTGTGCTGGGGATTGCGGTGCTGCTGATCGGCCTGTCCTATCTCTCGCGCGATTTCTCGCGCAAGATCGGCGAAATCACCGATGGCATGACGATGCTCGCGCAGGGCAATCGCAATTTCGAGATCGCAGGCGCCGAACGCAAGGATGAAGTCGGCGCGATGGTCCGCGCACTCGACTTGTTCAAGCGCGCCAGCAAGCAGCTCGAAAACTGGGCGCGGGAACGCGCCGAGCGGGCCGAACAGGAAATCCGCGACCAGTTGGAACGCGAGCGCGAACGTCAGGAAGCCGAAGAGCGCAAGGCCGTGTTGCTCGATGAAGTGGCCCGCCAGTTCGAACGTACTGTCGGCGAAGTGGTTGATCGGGTCGCGAGCGCATCAAGCGAACTCAACACCACCGCATCGCGCATGGCGGACAGTGCCGAGGAAGCCAGCCGCCGGACTGGCGAAGTGGCGCATTCGATGGAAGAAGCCAATGCAGGGGCCACCTCGGCAGCGGCGGCGAGCGACGAATTCGCGCTTTCGATCAGCGAGATCAGCCGTCAGGCGGCGTCATCCAGCGAGCTTGCGCGGCTCGCCACCGAAGCGACGGGCGAAGCGGACGAAACGATTTCGGCGCTGTCAGCCTCGGCCGAGGAAGTCGGCCAGATTGTCGAACTGATCCAGACCATCGCGCAGCGCACCAACCTGCTCGCACTCAATGCCAGCATTGAAGCCGCGCGCGGCGGAGAGGCCGGACGCGGCTTTGCAGTGGTGGCAAGCGAGGTCAAGGAATTGGCGATGCAAACCAGCCGCGCCACCGAAAAGGTCGCCGAACAGATCCGCGCGATGCAGGACACGACCGGCGCAAGCGTCAAGGCGCTGCGCGCGATTGCCGGGCAAGTGCAGCAACTGGAAACGACCGCAGTTTCGATCGCGAGCGCGGTTGATCAGCAATCGGTGGCGGGGCAGGATCTGGCGCGCTCGATTGATCTTGCCGCACGCGGAACCGAACGCGTGGCTGGCCATATCGAGGATGTGCGGCAATTGTCGCTTTCAACCGGGGCCGCCGCATCGCAGGTGTTGACAAGCGCGACGGAGCTTGACCAGCAGGCCTCGCATCTCAGCCAGCAAGTGCAGGATTTCCTGCGACGCATCCGCGAAGCGTGAGGATTGCGAGGCGCGTCACGGACGCGTAAGGCTGGGAACTCACCCACAAGGGCCTCTCACCCGATGACCAGTTGGCGCCTCGCCGCCCAGATCGATGATATCCGCGCGCCGCTGCGAGACGCCGCGCAGGCCGAGACAACGCGCTGCGCGATCGCGACACTGGTGGAGACCAGTGGTCCGGCGCCGCGCGATCCCGGAGCGCAGATGCTTATCACCGAAACAGCGCATTGGGGCTTTCTCTCAGGCGGCTGTATCGAGGATGATGTCGCCCGCCATGCCCGCGAGGCGATGGCCGAAGGCGCGCCGCGCCTGCTGCGTTATGGCGAGGGCAGCCCGTGGATCGATATCAAGCTTGCTTGCGGCAGCGGGATCACAGTGCTGGTCGAACCGGTCGATCTTGACGAGCCTGCGGTTACCGCACTGCTGCGTGCCTATCGCGCGCGTGTACCGTTTGGCTGGTCAAGCGACGGGATATCGCGCGCGGCAACAGCGCCCGCCTCGACGCCTTTCAGATGGGACGGAAACGCTTACAGTCTCCATTACAAGCCTGTCTTGAGGCTGGCGCTGGTGGGTTCTGATGGTGCCGCTCTGGCTGCCACGGAACTCGCGCAGACGCTCGGCTGGGAAGTGGCCCTGATTGCGCCCGGCGGGCCGGAACACCCCCCCTTTCCCGGCATCACTTATCTTCGCGGCGACGCGGTAAGCGCGCTCGCTGCCCTTGCGCCTGATCCGTGGACAGCGATTGCGGTGCTTTCGCACGATCGTGATGATGACGAGACGGCGCTTGCCGCTGCTCTTGTGAGCGAGGCTTTCTATGTCGGCGCGGTCGGGGCGCGGACACGGCTCGGCGGGCGGGTTGCCCGGTTGCAAGGCCATGGTGTGAGTGATGGCGAGATCGCGCGGCTTCACGCGCCGATTGGTCTGCCCGGCTTCGGCAAGGCCCCGCGTGAAATTGCGCTGTCGCTGGTTGCCGAAGTGGCGCGCAGTTTCCACGCTCGTTCGGCTGCGGCAAGATCCTCCGGCGCATCAATATCGATGAGCGCGCCTGCTTCATCCGTCTCCAGATAGGCGACGCCGCTGGTCCGCCCCGCCAGCAGGCGGTTCGCGCCCGCATCACCTCGCAGTTCCGCGAGATCAGCGAAAGCGGCGCGGGTAAAGGCTGCGGGATGACCGGGCTGGCCAGCAATCACCGGCCTTGCAGCATAGCCCGCGCGCTGCGCCAGAATGGCAAGATCAGCGCATAACTGCACCGGCACCAGCGGCATGTCTCCGAGGAATACGAACACGCCCGCGTTACCGGGCGCAATGGCTGCCAGCCCGGTGCGCAAGCTCGCCGCCATGCCTTCGCGCCATTCCGGCGCGGCGATAATCCGGCAGGGCAAACCGTCCAGCGCAGCGGTGATCGCCGGGCCTCCAGCCCCTGTCACCACCAGCACTTCGGCGAAGCCCGCCGCACACACTGCCTCGGCAGTCCGGCGTATCAAAGCGGAGCCCGCAAAGGGCGCCAGCAGCTTACCCCCGCCGAACCGCCGTCCGGCTCCGGCAGCCAGCACCAGTGCTGACCAGCCCGCCAGACACGACCCGTCGCTCAGGCTGATACCTGCTTGAGCAGCGGCAGAGTGCGGATCCGCGTCCCGCTGGCCGCCGCGATCGCATTGGCGAGTGCGGGGGAGGCAGGCGGCACGCCCGGTTCGCCGATCCCGCCCATTTTGGCCCCACTGTTGATGAAATGCACATCCACCGCTGGCGGCGCATCAGCCAGCTTGATCAGCGCGTAATCGGTGAAATTGCTTTGGACCACAGCGCCGTTTTCCAGCGTGATAGCTTCCCCGAGAGCGGCGGAAAGACCCATGATCAGTCCACCCGAAATCTGCGCATCGGCGTTAAGCGGGTTCACCACCGTGCCACAATCGACCACGGCAAAGGCTTTCGTCACCTTGGGCATCCCATCGGGCTGCATCATCACTTCGATCACCTCGGCTACGATGGTGCCGAAGCTTTCGACAATGGCGATCCCGCGTCCCGCACCATCGGGCAAAGGGCTGTCCCACCCTGCACGCTCCGCCACCGCATCCAGCACTGCAAGATGGCGCGAACCTTGCTGCAGATGCTTGCGACGGAAACGGTACGGGTCCTCGCCAGCGGCAGCGGCCAGTTCGTCCATGAAGCTTTCGTTGTAGAACCCGATCTGGGTCGAATTGACCGAGCGCCACGGCCCGTCGATCTGGTTTGACTGGTACTGGAAATGCCGCCGCGATGTCGCGGGCACATCATAGATGAAGCTCGTCTCGGCCTCGGCATTGTCGCTCTGCACGTAATCACTGCGCCACGCTGTAATCTTGCCATCGCTGTCCAGCGCTGCCGAGAGTTTTGCGGAAGATTGCGGACGATAAGCGCCCTGCCGCACCTCTTCCTCGCGGCTCCATATCAGCTTGACGGGATAGGGCACTTGCTTGGCGAGCAGCGCGATCTGATCGAGAATCTCGGTGACGCCTGGGAAGCGACGGCCAAATCCGCCGCCCATGATCATCGGATTGAACACCACATCATCCATCGCCAGCCCTGCCGCCTTGGCAGCGCGATCGCGAGCACCGAGCGGGTCCTGCAAACCGCCCCACAGGTGCAGTTTGCCATCCTTGAAGTGGCCGGTGATGGCAAAGGGCTCCATCATCGCATGATGGAGGAAAGGCACGCGATATTCAGCGGTGACCAGCTTGTCGCCCGCCGCCTTGAAGGCCGCATCGACATCGCCCGCACCCGCTTCGTTGGTGGGCTTGCCGCTGTTGCGCAATTCATCCTGCGCGGCATAGATCGATGCGGTCGAGATGCCTGCATTGCCGCCATCGGAGAATTCCGGGCTTAGCGCGGCCAGCCCCTTGGCCGCCTGCCAATATCCCTTGGCGATAACGATGACCGCATCATCAAGCTTCACAACCTTTTCGACGCCCTTCACCGCCATTGCGGGCGCTTCGTCAACCGCAACGAGCTTGCCACCGCGGACGGGGGCTGCGGCAAGGGTTGCCACGCGCATATCGGGCAGGGTGAAATCAATGCCGTAAACCGCGCTGCCATCAACCTTGGCCGGAATATCGCCGCGCGGCACATCTGTACCGATCAGCCGGAAATCCTTCGGGTCCTTGAGCTTGGGCGAAGTGGAGAGCGATCGCCCGGCCGCGCCCGCCGCCAGCTCGCCGTAACGCAAGCTGCGCCCGGTCGCGGTATGAGTGACTGTGCTGTTAGCGGTGACGAGCTCACCCGCAGGCACACCAAGACGCGCGGCGGCTTCCTCGATCAGCGCCAACCGCACGGCTGCGCCAACCACCCGCATCCCCGCTTGCCCGGTGAAGCGCACCGCGCTCGATCCGCCCGTGATCTGGATATTCTGCGAACGGGTCAACATGCCCACGACCGCAGCTGGCAGCACGTTGACGACGCCCGGCATTCCCGTCATCTCGCCAAGGAAGCTTCGCACCAGCGCAGTGTTGGCAAAAGCGCTGTCAGCAGGTGCCTGTTCCACCACCACCCGCGACCAATCGGCATCCAGTTCATCGGCGAGCATCTGGCCGAGAGCCGTATGCGTCCCCTGCCCGAAATCAATGTGCGGGGAATAGACCGTGACGGTGTCGTCCTCGGCGATTTTCATCCAGGTGAGGAAATTGTGCCCGCCGTCCGCTTCGGTCAGGGCCTTGGCGCGTGAGCGCACGGAATTCTCGGCGAGGTAAAGCCCGAAGGCCCCGCCGCCGACCAGCAAGGCGCTGCCGATCAGGAATGCGCGGCGCTTGACGCCTTTCTTCTTCGGCTTGGCCTCGGGCGCGGCGATGTTCTCGTCAAGGTGCGGAGTGGGATTGTCAGCCATCATGCCGCTCCTTCGCTGGTGGCGGCTTCGGCAGCCTGCCCTGTGGCGGCAAGGATCGCCTGACGGATGCGGGGATAGGTACCGCAGCGACAGATATTGGTCATCGCCTCGTCAATCTGTGCATCGCTCGGCTTGCCGACAGCATTGATAAGCGCAGTGGCAGCCATGATCTGGCCCGACTGGCAATAGCCGCATTGCGGGACCTGTGCGGCAATCCACGCCTGCTGGACCGCATGGAGTGTGCCATCCTCAGCCTTGAGGCCTTCGATGGTGGTGATCGCCTTGCCCGCGATCTCGCTGACCGGGAGGCTGCACGAACGGGCAATCTTGCCATCAACATGCACCGAGCACGCGCCGCAAGCCGCCACACCGCAACCGAATTTGGTGCCGGTGAGCGCCAGATCCTCGCGCAGTACCCACAGCAGCGGCGTATCAGCCTCGGCCTCGACGCTCACATCCTTGCCATTGACCTTGAAACTGATTGCCACCGCGCCGAACCCTTGCCCTGTATATCCTGGAGGGTGCGACCCATAGCAGTCAGGAAACAGAGCGCCTATGGGAAACACGACCTATGCGGCAAAGGATGCTCGCGGTCAGGGCGTTGCTGCCTCGCGGGCAGCCTCGGCCTCCTGCGCGGCGACGAGGTAGTCGATGATTTCCGGGATCGCTGCTTCATCGACCGGGGCCTTGTAGACTTCGCGCATCTTTGTGACCGTTGCCAGCCACTTGTCGCGGCCCATGCGCGGCTGCTGGAGCATGGTGGAGGGCGAATGGCACGCGGTGCAATTGGCGATCATGACGTCCGCGCCGGGGCCGGGCGGCAGTTCAAGCGGATCATCGGGCAGCGTGATGCTCGCATCGGCAAAGGACACTTGCGGCGCGCGATCGCAGCCTGCCATCGCCAGCACAAGGATGAGCGCGGGGGCTCTCATTGCACCCTCAAGGTGATGCGTTCGATCACGTTGCGGGCGTAGCCCGACGGGTTCCAGTTGAGCGCTTCGGGCTGCACGGCGCCCTTCACATTGGCCGCGCGCACGCCGATATTGGCAAGGCTCTGCGTCACTGCAGGGATCGTTACTTCCCACAGGCGCAAAGCATAAGGCCCTTCGTCAGGCCCGAGTTTGCAGGGCAGTTCGAATCCGTCACCCACCAGATCGACCCGCGCCAGCGCTGCATCCCCGCCCAGCGCGATCCCGCGCAAGGTAAGCCGCGCACCGCGCTTGACCGTCTCGCCATCGGCATGGCTCGTGATCAGCGCGCGCGGCGGCATGGTAGTGATCGAGACTGTGGGGAAATCCTTCTCGTCCGGCGTGATCGGCCGGGCGGGCACACGATAGGACTTTGCGACGTAATAAGAGTCATCCTCACCCGTCAGCACCTCGATGGTGGCAAGCATCTTGACCCAGTAGGTCGAAAA
Source organism: Erythrobacter sp. (assembly GCA_046296075.1). Classification (GTDB taxonomy): domain Bacteria; phylum Pseudomonadota; class Alphaproteobacteria; order Sphingomonadales; family Sphingomonadaceae; genus Erythrobacter. The sequence continues at coordinate 86,265 of JBKBMC010000001.1, forward strand.
CCACCCCGGCACCACGATCCGCAGGGGGTAGCCATGGAGCAGCGGAAGTGGCTCACCATTCATGCCCCACGCCACCAGCACATCATCGCGCAGCGCGATATCGATGGGGATCGATTTGATGAATTGCGGCGCGCCTTCCATCGGCGGCACGTCAAGCCCGGCAAAGCGCACCCGCGTCGCACCCGGTGCAAGACCGGCCTTGGCGAGCACGTCCTTCAGCCGCACCCCCGTCCAGCGCGCGCAGCCCATCGCGCCATTGCCCCATTGTGTGCCGGTGACGCGCGGCTCGGACAACCCGCGTCCGTTGCCAGCGCACTGGTTGACCGCGACGACCTCGACCGGTGGACCGGCATTTACGATGTCATCAAGGGTTAGCTCCACCGCCTGCTTGACGGCGCCGCCCACCGCAACGCGATATCTCGCAGCATTGATCTCGCTCGGCATATCCCAGTTCCAGCGCACGAAGAACCGGTCATTTGGCGTGATCGCGCTTTGCCCAAGCGCCTTGATGGGCGTTTCGAGCAAGGGCGGGCGGATACGCTGAACGATCATTTCGCCCTTGCCGGGAAAGGCCGGCTCCAGCGGGCGCAGGCTCGGCCCGCCGGGGAGGCCCAGATCAACGAGCTTTTCGCCCAGCACCGGAGCCGCAAGCGCTGCCCCGCCCGCACCGGCGAGCCATGCGCGGCGGGTAAGCTTGCTATCGTTCATGCATCAGCCCCTTCAAGCCGGGCGATCAGTTCGCCGATATCGGCAACAGCAAGGCCGTGATCGCGCAGCAGGTCGCCAATATCCTCGAGCCGCGCCATTTCGCCATCATCGCGCATGATCGAACAGATAACCGCAGCATCGCCTGCCCCCGCTAATCGCGCAAGATCAATCGATGCCTCGCAGGCTGAAGGCCGTGCCCTTACCCCGCCAGCCTGCGCGATCAGCGGGAAGACATGACCGGGCGAGTGAATATCCGCTGCGCACGCGCCCTCAGCAATCGCAACTGCGATGGTCCGCGCGCGATCAGCAGCGGAAATGCCAGTCGAAACGCCGCTCGCCGCCTCTATCGAGCGCGCGAAAGGCCGGCCGGTCTGGCGTTCGGTGCCGGGGTTGACGAGGCTGAGGCCGAGCTGGCCGGCGCGTTCAGGGGTGACAGCAAGGCAAATCAGCCCGCGCCCGTGCTTTGCCATGAAGTTGATCGCATCAGACGTCACATGGCGTGCGGCGCACATCAGATCAATGTCCCCGCCGCGCAGCCTGTCACCTGCAATCACCACGATGCGGCCTGCCGCAATTTCGGCGAGGGCGTGATCGAACGCCGCCGCGCTCATGCCAGATCCCTTCCCGCAGCAAAACTCTTTGCGCCCAGCACCACCTGTTTGCCGACCAGTTCGAGCTGGCCCCGCGCGCGTTCGTCAAGGCACTCGCCATCGGGCGAGAACAGCCCGCGATAGGTGCGGATCGTTGCGCCCATCGGGGTCGGCCAGCCACGCAGCGCATGGGTGATCGCGCGCATGGTGAGCAGCGTGCTCATCGACGCCTGATCGCCGAACGCGGTCGCAATCAGGCCCACCGCACGGCCATCGAGATAAGGGCGCTCGTCGCGGGCGAGATCCTCAAGATAATCCAGCGCATTCTTGACGACACCCGAAATCGTACCGTGGTAGCCCGGCGCAGCGACAAGCAGGCCATCGGCCGCGCGCACCGCAGCAACCAGCTCCGCCCCGTGCGAAGCATCATGCTGAGGCCCAAGATAATGCGGCAATGCGGTAAGGTATTCCCCGCCGAACACCTGCACCTCGGCTCCCTCGCCCGCGGCAATCCCAGCAGCAAGGCGCAGCGCCTGCTCGGTCGAGGAGCCGGGGTTAACCGTGCCGCCTAGGGCGACGATTTTCGTCATGCGCGAGTTGTCCTTTCGGTGATGTAGGCGGCCAGCCTTGAGGTCTCGGCCGAGGTAAAGTGCAGGCCGAGCTTGGTGCGCCGCCACAGGATATCGTCGGCGCTGCGCGCCCATTCGTGTTCGATCAGATAATCGACTTCGGCAGCGGTAAGCCCATGGCCGAAATGTGCGCCCAGATCAGTCTCGCTGCTTGCTGTGCCGAGGATTGTTTCGGCTCGGGTGCCATAAAGCCGGATCAGGCGTGCGGCTTCCGCACTACCCAGAAAGGGATGACGCGCGGCCAGCGCGCTTGTGACAGTTGCGACTTCGGTCGTCGCAAAATCACCGCCGGGAAGCGGGGCCTTGCCCGTCCAGTCCGGTGCGTCGAGTGCGGGCAGATAGGGCGCCAGTTGGCGCAATGCAGCGCTGGCGAGCTGGCGATAGGTCGTGATCTTGCCGCCGAAGATCGACAGCAGCGGCGCTTCACCGACCTCGCCATCAACCTCGAAACGATAGCCCCGCGTTGCCGCTTCGGGCTTGCCCGAGCCATCGTCGATCAGCGGGCGCACGCCTGAATACGTCCACACAACATCATCAGGGGTAACGGGAGTGCGGAAATATTCGCTGGCGCCTTCGCACAGATAGGCGATTTCGTCGGCGCTCGCGCGCACATCATCAAGGCTGCCATCGTGATCGACATCCGTGGTGCCGATCAGAGTGAAATCCTGTTCGTAAGGGATCGCGAAAAAGATCCGCCCGTCAGGAAGCTGGAAGAAATACGCGAAGTCGTGGTCGAACAGCTTCTTCACCACGATGTGCGAACCGCGCACCAGTCGCATCCGCTGTTTGCTTGGCTCGCCTGCGCGGCCCAGCAGATCAAGCACGCGCGGCCCGGCAGCATTGACAACAGCGCGGGCATGAAAGGTCTCCCCGCCCGCCTCGATCCGCCACAGCCCGCCTTCGCGCACCAGCGCCGTCACCTCACAGCGCGTGCGTACCGTGGCACCGCGGTCCGCAGCATCCCGCACGTTGAGCACCACGAGGCGCGCATCATCCACCCAACCATCCGAATAGGCAAAGGCGCGGGTGTAATCGGACTTGAGCGGCGCGCCTGCCGGATGCCGGGCAAGATCGACACTCTCGGCCGCAGGCAGCCGCTTGCGCCCGCCGATATGATCATAAAGAAACAAGCCGAGCCGCAAGAGCCAGCGCGGGCGCAGGCCGGAACGATGCGGCAGGATGAAGCGCAGCGGCCAGATGATATGCGGCGCAATGCTCCACAACACTTCGCGCTCGGACAGAGCTTCGCGCACCAGTGCGAATTCGTAATGCTCCAGATACCTGAGACCGCCGTGGATCAGTTTGGTCGAGTTGGACGAGGTGCCTTCCGCGAGATCGCCTCGTTCAAGCAGCAGCACATTCGCGCCGCGCCCTGCTGCATCACGGGCGATCCCGGCCCCGTTTACGCCGCCGCCGATAATGGCGATGTCAAACACAGCCTCGCTCATAGTGCCAATCGCGCAAAGGCAAGCGCGGCGCCGAGCGAGGCCAGCGTCGCTGCCAGCACCGGCATCACCGAACGCCAGCCGAGTTCCAACAAGAGATCGGTACGGGTTCGCATGGCCGTGGCCGTAACCGCAAGCAGCAGCATCGTCTTGGACGCCACCAACGCACCGGAAGCGACCGCTGACGGCAGGCTAACCAGCGAATTGACAACAACCAGTGCCAGAAAGGCGATGATGAAGCTGGGCAGCAAAGGAACACGCGCCATCGTGCTTGACGCGGGCAGCGGGTGCGCTCGGGCGATCCACAGCGCGGCAAGTGTCACCAGCGGGGCAAGCAGCGCGACTCGGGTCAGCTTGACGACGGTCGCTTGCGCGCCGGCACCGTCGGAAATGGCAAAGCCTGCGCCAATCGCTTGCGCGACATCATGGATCGAAGCGCCCACCAGAAAGCCCGCTTGTGCCTCGCTGAAGCCGAGCGCGGTCGTTAGCGCAGGGTAGGTTGCGAGCGCAATCGCACTGGCTGCTGCCAGGATCACCAGCGTCAGCGTGAACTGCGCCTGTTCGATCCGCTCGCGCCCGATCACACCATAAAGCGCAAGCGCCGCTGATGCACCGCAGATCGCGGTGGCCCCACCCGCAAGCAAGCCGACACTCGGCCCCTGCCCTGTCAGGCGCGCGGCAAGCAGCGCGGCCGTAACCGCCGCAGCCATCACAACCGCAAGGCCAGCAAAGGGCACAATTCCCATCGCGCCGACCTGCATCAGCGTCACCTGAAAGCCGAGCAGCACGATGCCGAGCCTGAGACCATGACGCGACACGGCATCAAGCCCGTCGTGCGTGCGCGGATCGCCCGAAGCAAAGTTGACCGCGAGTCCAAGCAGCAGCCCCGCGAGGATGACCGGCACACCATAATTCTGGCTGAGCCATGCGGCTGCCGCACTGGCAATCGCAGCGATCGCGAAGCCCGGCACAAAACGAGTCAGCGGCTTGCGGGCAATCGGTGCGGCAGGCGCGCTTTCGGCAAGCACCATCTCGCCGAACAGATCGCCGGCATAGGCATCAAAGTCAGCGTGGCGCCTGCCTGTCATATGCCTTCTGGCCCTACCCCTTGCCTGCTATCTATGTCCTACGGTGTCATACACCTAGCCCGCGGACGGGACCAATGCAACCGGGCGCCCTCTACTCGGCGGCGGGCGTAGCCTCGGCACGGCGAATATCGGGAAGCAACCATTGGAACCACGCAAGCGCGATCAGATATGACGCCGCAGCAAACACGAACAGCGGGACAAAGCCAAGCCCGGCATCGAGCACGCGTCCTGTGACAAGACTGATCGCCACCCCGCCCATATTGCCCATGAAGGCGCCGAAAGCTGTCACCCGCCCCACCTTGGCGCCGGGTACCACGTCGGTAATGGTCGAAAAAATCGACAGCGAAAAGCCCTGATGTCCGGCCATCACCACGCCGATCATAACGGCGACGGGCCAGAAGGAATTGAGCTCCAACACCAGCGGCAAAGGTGCCACGATCAACGCCGAAACCAGCATCACACCCTTGCGCACGCGGTTGGGGCTGACACCCCGTTCCAGCAGTTTTGTAGAGGCCCAGCCCGCCAACAATGCGCCAAGGCCCGACCCGGCAAAGGCAATTGCCAGCGGCCATGCCAACTCGAGCGTCGTCAGCCCGAATTCGCGGCGGTAATAATCGGCAAGCCAGAAGTTGATGAACCACCATGTCATGTCCGAGAGCGCCTTGGCACCGACAATCGCCCACGTCTTGCGGCTGGTCAGGATCGCACCGTAACCCGCACCTTCGGCAACCGCGCCCGGGTTGTCCGCGGCGCGCTCGCGCAATTGGGCGATCCCGCGCGCCAGCCATAGCCAGGCTGCCAGCGACACAAAGCCGCCAATCCCGCCTGCCACCAGCGCACCGCGCCAGCCCACCGCCAGCGCGAGCGCAGGGATCACGAAAGGCATCGCAATCGTTCCTGCTCCCGCCAGCAGCGTGGCAAAGCCGAAAGCGAATGATCGCTTGTCCGGCGAAAACAATGTGGCGACCGTCTTGATCGTGAGCGGAGTCTGCACCGCTTCTGTCACCCCGAGGCCGACCCGCGCTGCCACAACATGCGCCGTTGTGGTTGCCCAGCCGTGGGCAATAGCGGCAAGGCTCCACGCCGAAGCGCCCACCTGCATCGATCGGTTGACGCCCAAGCGATCGACCAGCCAGCCGGTAAACAGGAACGCAAAGGCCGCAGAAAACTGCGTGACAGCTGCGAGATCACCAAAATCGCTGTCAGTCCAGCCGAAGTCCGCCATCATATCGGGCTTGAGGATCGCGATGATCGGACGGTCCATCGCGTTGAACACCCCGGCAACGCACAGCACTGTGAACAGCGACCAACGCAAGCGGTCAGAAATGGGGGAGGGTGAGACAGCCATCTGGTGGGATCCTAACGACCGGGCGTGATCGGCGGCAAGCCCGCCGCGTAATATGAGATGGGCCGCCGGATTGCTCCGACGGCCCGTTCCTTCATGGTGCGGCCCGAAGGAGCCTCATCACATCCGCCATTACATCCGCGCGCGGAGGCTGATCCCGAAGTAACGATCCGCATCGCGCGGGATCTGCAAGCGCTGGCCAGCCTGCACATTCAGGAGCACATAGCTTTCGTCGGTGATGTTGCGCGCGTGGAAGGTCACGCGATACTTGTCAGCGGCGTCCGAGAAGCCGAGCGAGGCGTTCCAGATGCCATAAGGATCAATCCGCCCCTGCTCGCCCAGATCCGAGAACTGGGTGCTCGTGTGGCGGAAATCGGTCGAGAAATACGCCCGCACGCTGCTGCCGAGATCGGTCTCGTAGTCGGCGCCGATGTTCCAGACAAACTCCGGTGCCAGCGGCAGACGGGTGCCGTTGCGCGCATCGGGCGCATTGGTAAGCGGGTTGGGGTTGAACTCCTTGACCTGCGCATCGGCATAGGCCGCGTTGGCGCGCAAGGTGAGGCCCCGCGTCGGCGCGAGCGTGAGATCGGCTTCGAAACCGCGGCTGCGAACCGTGCCGGCATTGGTCAGGTTGGACACCACAGCGCCGTTCAGGAGCACGAAGTTGTTGGCCTGAAAACCATCATATTCGACCGTGAAGGCTGCGAGGTTAAAGCGGCCCCGGCGATCCCAGAACTGCGATTTGAGCCCGACTTCGAAGGCATCCGACAATTCCTCGTCAATCGGCAGCGCGTTGGTGGGCGCGGTATGATTGAAAAAGACGTTGAAGGCCGGGCCCTTGTAGCCGCGAGTGTAGCTGCCATAGAGCATCACGTCGTCGGTGGGCTCGTATTGCAGCACCGCGCGCCCGGAAAGGTTGCCCGTATTGGTCGAACCTGCCGAGGTGTTGGTGCCATTGCCGCCACTGGCAAGCGTGCCGCCTGCCGGGTTTGGCGAGACGCCGGGGCCAACGGCGGGCAGGCCGTTGGTGGCATTCACGCCGGGTGCGCGGACGTGGGTAAATTCAAGATCATCCCACGTGTAGCGCAAGCCACCGGTGAAGGAGAACTGATCGGTGAGGCGATAGGTCGCCTGCCCGAATACCGCAAAGTTGGTGGAGGTAACGTCGCTCACCGAAGTCGCTGTCGGGAAGATAGTGTTGACGGTATCGTTCAAGTTGCAAGGCGTCGCCCCGGTGCGCGGATCGACCGGCAGGGTCGAGGAATTGCACACAACGTTACGCCGGGTGAAGACCTGGCTATTCTCCGACTGCCAGGCGAACACGCCCGCCTGATAGAAGAAGCGCTTGGACTGGTCAGAGGCAATGCGGACTTCCGCCGAGATCTGCTCGGTGCGGACCACGCCATCATCATGCAGCTCGGGCGTACCGACAATCGCGCGCGGCAGGAAATCGCCTTCGCGCAGCTCCTGGTTGAACCAGTTGCGATAGCCGAGGATCACGCTGAGCGTGTGGGCCTCGCCGATACCGAAATCGCCCGAACCAGTGATGCTCCATTGGCGATCGCGGGTGCGGGTCACGAGGTTGTTGTTCACAAAGCGCTGGTCGGCACCGAGCGCCACGCCGCCCGGCAGATTAAGCTCGGCATCAAGCACCGCACCGCGGCTGACCCCGGTCACATCAGCGCAGCAATCATTATCGGCCTCGAAATAGTCGGCGATCAGGCGCAGATCGGTCCGGCCGCTCGAATAGTCGAGGATGCCTCGCGCGCCGTAGTTCTCGAAACCGTTGATCTTCTGGTCGCCATTGGCGACATTGGTGATGTTGCCATCGAACGAGCCATAAAAACCGGTGACGCGGGCCGTAAGGTTCTCCGCCAGCGGGCCAGACAGCGCTGCGCGCATGCGCACCTCGTTGCCCTCGAACCAATCGACCCGGGCCTCGCCTTCCAGTTCATCGGTGCCACCCTTGGAAACCACGTTGACAAGGCCCGCCGAAGCATTGCGACCAAACAGCGTGCCCTGCGGGCCACGCAGCACTTCGAGACGCTCGATATCCACAAGATCCATGAAAGCCTGGCCTGAGCGCGACAGAACCACGCCGTCGACAACGGTGGACACACTGGGCTCGGCCGCGACCGAGAAGGTAATGGTGCCGACGCCGCGCATCACGATCGCACTGTTGGCGCTGGTGGTGCCCTTTCGGAAAGTAACCGAAGGCACGACCGCGCTGATGTTCTCAAGACTGAATACGCCGGCCTGCTCCAGACGATCGGCCGAAACCACCGAAATGGCGATCGGCACGTCCTGCACATTCTCCTTCACTTTCTGTGAAGTAACAATGATTTCATCGAGCTGCTCGGACTGTGCGAGCGCCGGGGTAGCCGCGACAAGCGCGCCAGCGCTGGCGGAAAGGGCAAGCGCCTTGAGCGTGTAGGCGCGCGCAATTCTGGTGGTGGCAGACATGTACTTCTCTCCCCTGCATTCTGATGCATTCTGTGGGCAAGCCGCGCCGCAACGCCGCCCTATGGTGCATCTTTCGCGCCTTGAGTTGCGCTTTCTGTCGCGATATGTCAAGCGGTGTCATAAGAGGACGAAAGGGAGGACCCGACAAAAGTGGGCCTGCAACTGGCAGCGCGTGAAGGGGGATTTGACCTGCTTGCAAGCGGACGGGTGATCCTGTCCCAGCGAGCCGATGCGCCTGCCTTGACGCTTGCCAAAGGCGCACCTGAGGTCGCCATGGTGCGGGGTAACTTCCGGCTCAGCGATACGGCCGTGGCAGCCCCTGCGCTTGGCGGGATCGAATGGACCGCCCCACAAGCCGCGCTGCTGGCAAGCGAAGACAACTCGGCCCGCCTCAGCGTTTCGCTTGATCCGGCGGCTGCGCGCCTGACCTTGCGTGCGCTCAGCCCGCATGATCGCCTGACGATTGATTTCGCCCTCGATGCTGATGACGTGATCTGGGGCGGGGGTGAGCAGATGAGCTACCTTGCCCTGAATGGCCGCAATTTTCCGATCTGGACGAGCGAACCGGGGGTGGGCCGCGAACCGGGCACACCACTGACGGATCAGGCCAGCGCCGACGGCAGCTTCGCGGGGGGGGATTACTGGACGACCAATTACCCCGAACCCACGGTGCTGTGCTCGCGCGGATGGGGCTTGAGCCTCGCCAACAGCGAGTATGTCGAACTCGACTTGCGCGAGCCGAGCCGCCTGCGGGTCCACGTGTGGTCGGGCGAAGTCGTGATCGACCTGTTCGAAGGAGAGCCTGCCGACCTTGCCCGTCAGTTCGGTGCGCGTTTCGGCCCGCGCCAGAGTTTACCCGATTGGGCGCTCGCCGGCACAGTAGTCGGCCTTAAACAAGGCGATGCCAGCTTCGACCGGCTCGAAGCGCTGATTGATGCAGGCGCGGCCATATCGGGCCTGTGGTGCGAGGACTGGGTCGGCATCCGCGAGACCAGCTTCGGTCGCCGGTTGTTCTGGGACTGGCAGTGGAACCCCGCGCGCTACCCCGATCTGCCCGCCCGCATCGCGGCGCTGAAAACGCGCGGCATCCGCTTCCTTGGCTATGTGAACCCCTATCTCGCGGTGGACGGCCCGCTTTATCCAGAGGCAGCGGCCAAAGGATACTTCGCCCTCCGCCTCGACGCCGATGAACCCTATCTCGTCGATTTCGGCGAGTTCGATGCGGGCGTGGTTGATTTCACTAACCCCGCCGCTGCCGCATGGTTCGCCGAAGAAGTGATCGGCAAGCAGATGCTCGATTTCGGGCTGGATGGCTGGATGGCCGATTTCGGGGAATACCTGCCCGTCGATCTGCGTCTTCACAATGGCGATCCGATGCAGGAGCACAACCGCTGGCCGGTGCGCTGGGCAGAAGTGAATGCCCGCGCCGTCGCCTCGCGCGGACGCACCGGCGATGTTCTGTGGTTCATGCGCGCAGGCCACACCGGGGTTCAGGCGCATTGCCCTTTGCTGTGGGCGGGCGATCAGTCGGTCGATTTCAGTCGCCATGATGGCATCGGCACGGTCATCACCGCCGCCTTGTCATCCGGCCTTGTCGGCAATGCCTTCAGCCATTCGGATGTCGGTGGCTACACGAGCCTGTTCGGGAACGTGCGGACCCAGGAGTTGATCCTCAGGTGGTACGAACTCGGCGCCTTCTCGCCTGTCATGCGCACCCACGAAGGCAATCGACCGGACGATAATCTCCAGATCGACAGCAATGCCGAACTGATCGAGGGCTTTGTCAGGTGGAGTAAGGTCCACGCGCACCTTGCGCCCTATGCCCAGCATCTCGTGATAGAAGCGCAGGCAACCGGCCTTCCCGCCCAGCGCGCGCTGTTCCTCCACTATCCGCTCGACTGTGAGACGTTCACGATCCAAGACCAGTATCTCTATGGCGGGGACCTGATGGTGGCGCCGGTGATCGAAGCGGGGGCGACAGAGCGCCGGGTCTATCTGCCGCAAGGCGCATGGCGGCATTTGTGGAGCGGCAAGCCTGTTGCCCCCGGCTGGCACGAGGTTCCGGCACCGCTTGGCGAGCCTCCGGTCTTTTACCGGTCCGACCGCGCCTTTGCTCCGCTGTTCCAAGGGATAGCCGCATGAGCCGCGCCAACATCCGTGATGTCGCCG
>JBKBMC010000002.1:0-69335 GCA_046296075.1 Erythrobacter sp.
CAGCCACGTCTGCATGCCGAACATGCCGGGATTGGTGGCCAGTTCGTCCCGCGGGCTGCGTTCCGAATGCACGATCCCGCTGCCCGCCGTCATCAGGTTGACCTGCCCGGGGCGGATCGTGGCAAAGCTGCCCAGACTGTCGCGATGGTCGATTGCGCCGTCGAACAGCCATGTCACGGTTGCCAGATTGATATGCGGATGCGGGCGCACTCCCATCCCATCACCCGTCAGGCTCGCCGGACCGAACTGGTCGACGAAGATGAACGGCCCCACCATGGTACGCGCCTTCGAAGGCAGCACCCGGCGCACCTGAAACGCGCCGAGATCATGCGTCACCGGGGTGATCGTCTGGGTAATCATGGGGTGCTCTCCTGTTCGATCATGGTGACAAGATTGGCAGGAAACACCGGTTCGGGCCACTCGGCAAGCTCTGTGCGGGTAAACCAGCGGTGCTGCGTCATGAGCCGTTGCTCCAGCGCGGTGTGCCGCGATGTGTCGATGCGGGCTTTGGCCACGCGCACCAGATAATAGCGCTCGTCGGCCTGCACCGGCTCGCCTTCGACCGTGATGAACTCCGGCGTCAGCCGTGCAATTTCTCTCCCGGGATCAGCCACGATGCCGGTTTCCTCCAGCAATTCGCGGCGCGCTGCATCTTCAAAGCTTTCGCCCGGCTCGCACTCGCCGCCCGCTGTTACCCAGAACGGAGGACGCCCCGGCACATCATAGCGGAACATCAGTGTGCGCCCTTCCGGATCGAGCACGATGATGCGCGCCGCACGGCGCAGGCGGAGAGCAGGATTGAGGCTCACGCGTCCGGCACGCTGGCCTTGATTGCGACCGCGTGAACCCGTTCGCCCACGATATCGCCGAGTGCTGCAATCACCGCACGCTGGCGGGCAAGGCGGTTCATCGGGGCAAAGGCTGTCGCCTCGATCTCGATGGTGAAGTGCGATTCGCCCGAACCATCATCGCCCATGTGCCCGCGATGCTTGGCGCTGTCGTTGATGATGGCGAGCCGGGTCGGGGTGAAGGCGTCGGTAAGAAGCTTATGCATTTCTTCGGCAACAGGCATCACGGCTTTCCTTTTTTGCAAATTGCGACTGGCGATGGAGGGTTGGAACCTAGGCGCCTTCCCGCCATTCTCAAGGCCTATGCCTTCACCACGTTTCCACGGGCGGTTTGAAACCGCAGAGCGCCGCTGTGATGCACCTGGCTGCCGCGAGGCGGGCGAATTCCGCGCGCCGGGAAGGCGTCCGCACGGGTTTGACGGGCCGGGCGAATGGCGCTGGTTCTGCCTCCAGCATGTGCGCGAATTCAACGCGGGCTATGACTGGTTCGAGGGTATGAGCGCGGAGGAAATCATCGCCGCGCAATCCCCGATTGCCGGCTGGCAGACCGAAACCCGCGCCTTCCGCCCCGACGCTGGTGTCGATGGCATGCCGCGCTGGGCCGATTATGCCGATCCGCTCGATGCCATTTCCGCCCGGGCGCGCGGGATCAAAAGTCGTGCGGCAGGCCATGCCCGCGCGGCGGCAGCGAGCGCGCGGTTCACACCCGATGAAGCGCGCGCGCTGGAAGTTATGGGGCTGGGCAGCGACACCGATCGCACCCGCCTCAGGCGGCGCTATTCCGAACTGGTGCGTCGCTACCACCCCGATCGCAACGGAGGGGACAGGCGGCACGAGGTGCAGCTGGGCGAAGTGGTCGAAGCCTATCAATTGCTCCGCAAGAGCACAGCTATCGCCTAACCCTGCGCGGCTTTGATGATCGCCGCATCAATGGCGTTAGCGTCCGCGTAGGCGGGCCGCTGCGTGATCCGTTCAACATAGGCGCGGAATGACGGGCGTTCGGGGATCGAGCCGAACCTCAGGCCCCATACGAACTGGCTGCCCACGTAAGTATCGGCCATCGTGAAGCGGGTGCCTGCGATGAAATCATTCGCGCAAAGCCACCCGTCCAGCGCATCCAGCGCCAGATCAAGGCTGCCGAAGCCTGCCATGCCGGTTTTGCCTTCAGGAACTTCCCATCCCATCGCCTTGCTAACGACGGCCTGTTCTAGCGGCCCTGCGGCAAAGAACAGCCAACGGAAATAGGCGGCCCGCTCGTGGATATCGGGCAGCAGCCCCGCCTCGGGGTGGGTTTCGGCGAGGTAGTGATTGATCGCGGCACATTCGGTGATGACGTGATCATGATCGCCGTGATGATGAACAAGGGCAGGAACCTTGTTCATCGGATTGATGTCGCGGAAATTGGCCGGGCGGGTCGCCCAGTCGAATACCACATGTTCGTAATCAGCGCCCGCCTCGTGCAGCGCCCACCGGGATATCTGGCCGCGGCTCATCGCGACGGTGTAGAATGTGAATGCGGCCATGGTTCCTCTCCCCTTGAACGTTACGGGCGCGGCGGTGGTGCGGGCGTCTGCTTGAATGCCCATCTGAGCGTGCGCCCCATCCCCCAGGTCGCCGCGCGCGCAGGCATCGCCGCAAGGCCGGGGTGGTTGAGGCCAAGCATGGCGCGCGCAAAGGGCGGCAACATGGCGACGGCATCGGCGCCGAGCATCGTCTGCAATCCGGGCGGCGTGCCCTTGGGCTTCTGGTTCAACACCAGCTGCGCGACCTCGCGGGCAGCGGGCGAACCCTTGAGATCGACACGCAATTCGCGGAAGATAGCTTCGGTCTCGCGGCGGGTTTCGGGCACCGGGTCGGCCCCCAGCGCGCGCGCGATGATCGCAAACTGGCGGTAATATTCATCCTGCTCACGGCCCGGCATATTGGGGCGGACATGGCGCAGGTAGCCGGCGAGGAAGCTCTGGGCCTCGGTAACATGCACCCACGCGAGTGTGCGCGGGTTGGTGGCGGAATAGGTTGTGCCATCGGGCAAGGTGCCGCCCACCTTCGCATGGATGCGGTTCACCCGATCAATCGCCTTCATCGCGTCGTCGCGGTGGGCAAAGGTGGTGGTGGCGATAAATCGTGCCGTGCGCCGCAAGCGGCCGTGCATGTCCTCGCGGAAATTGGAATGATCGAGCACGCCCTGCAGCGCGTGGGGATGCAGCATCTGGAGCAGCAGCGCGCGAATGCCGCCGCTCATCATCCCCACCAGATCGGCATGCACCAGCCGGATCGGCGAATCGCGTTCGAACAGCGCTTCGTCCGACGGGGGAACGGGCTGCTGACCGGCGGAGCTATCGTTGAACACTCCCCGCACCCGGTCAACCAGCCGCAAACGCAGGGATTCGAGAGGATCTGCCATGGGCGCACTATAGGCCAAGCGCCGCGCGGCGAAAGCGCCCTCACATATTTGCGAGCACTTTCCCTAACGGCACACCTTGCAGGGCAGCGCCATGCGTTCTAACCCTCCCGGCGTAATGACTTCTCCGATCCGCAAAGAATTCGCCGGCGACAAGGCCATGCCCAACGCGCCCGATGCCACTGTCGATGTCCGTGACGTATTCGGCATCGATGTCGATTGGCAGGTGCCCGCCTTTTCCGAGCGGGACGAGCACGTGCCTGAGCTTGATCCGGCATATGTGTTCGATCACGATACGACGCTCGCGATCCTCGCCGGTTTTGCGCATAATCGCCGGGTAATGGTGCAGGGCTATCACGGCACCGGCAAGTCGACTCACATCGAACAGGTCGCGGCCCGCCTCAACTGGCCGAGCATCCGGGTGAATCTTGATGCCCATATCAGCCGGATCGATCTGGTCGGACGCGATGCCATCGTGCTGAAGGACGGTTTGCAGGTCACCGAATTCAAGGAAGGCATTCTGCCTTGGGCCTTGCAGCATCCCGTGGCGCTGACCTTTGACGAATATGATGCCGGTCGCCCTGATGTGATGTTCGTGATCCAGCGCGTGCTCGAATTCGATGGCCGCCTGACGCTGCTCGATCAGAACCGGGTGATCACGCCTTCGCCCTGGTTCCGGCTGTTTGCGACCAGCAACACTGTGGGCCTTGGCGATACCTCCGGGCTTTATCACGGCACGCAGGCGATCAATCAGGCCCAGATGGACCGTTGGAACATTGTGGTCGCGCTCAATTATCTGCCCGCCGAAACCGAACAACAGATCGTCAAGTCCAAGACCCCGCAGGCTGATGACAAGCTGATTGCCGATATGGTGAAGGTCGCCGACCTCACCCGTCAGGGCTTCATGAATGGCGATATCTCGACAGTGATGAGCCCGCGCACGGTGATCACTTGGGCGCAGAATGCGGCGATCTTCAATTCGGTGGGCTTTGCGTTCCGCCTCAGCTTCCTCAACAAATGTGACGAGGCCGAACGCACACTGGTGGCCGAGTATTACCAGCGGGTGTTCAACGAAGATCTGCCCGAAGGTGCAGCAAAGAAGCGCTAGGCCGCGCTTGCCGCGCACTGTTCTAGCCTGCTAACACAGCAGCGCCATGGGGCTGTTTGACCGATTCCGCCGTTCGCCGCCGCCCGATACGGGGCGCGATGATGAATCCGCCGAATTCTACGCCACCTACGAAAGCAGGCGTCCGCTCGATCCGGATGACGAAGCGGACGGGCCGGGCTTTGTCCCGTCGCGTGGTTCGCCCGATTACGCCGCATGGGACGAGCGCCTTTCGTCTGTCGACGAGGCCTTGCAGGCCGAGGAGCGCCGCCGCCTGCGCTGGTGGCAGCGCGATTACTGGCGCCAGCGCAGGCGCATCTGGTGGGCATGGCGCGGCGTCATGGCGGGCGGGGCGGTGTTCGCTCTGCTTGTCGCCTGGCTGCTGGTCACCGCGCCGCTTTCCAAAAGCCTTGAACCGATCGCTCCGCCGCAAGTCACCCTGCTGGCAAGCGATGGCACTCCGATTGCCCGCAGCGGGGCAGTGGTGGCCGAACCGGTCAAGGTTGCGGACTTGCCGCCGCATGTGGTGCAAGCCTTTCTCGCGATCGAGGACCGGCGGTTCTATTCGCACTGGGGGATCGATCCGCGCGGGGTGGCGCGTGCGCTGTTCAAGGGGGTGGGCGGCGGGTCCACCATCACCCAGCAGCTTGCCAAGTTCACCTTCCTGACATCGGAGCAAAGCCTTTCGCGCAAGGCGCGCGAAGCCGTGATTGCGCTGTGGCTGGAAGCGTGGCTGAGCAAGGATGAAATCCTCGAAAGCTATCTTTCCAACGCCTATTTCGGCGATAACCAGTATGGCTTGCGCGCGGCCTCGCTGCATTACTTCTACCGCCAGCCGGAAAAGCTGCGCCCCGAACAGGCGGCCATGCTCGCCGGATTGCTGCAAGCGCCTTCGCGTTATGCACCCACCCGCAATTACGAGCGCGCGAGGAAGCGCATGGATCTGGTGGTCGCGGCGATGGTGGAGGAAGGCTATCTCACCGCTGCCGAGGCCAAGCGTCTGCCCGACCCTCGGCTGGATGTGCGTATGCGCAATGATCGCGTGCCAACCGGCACGTACTTCGCCGACTGGGCCTTGCCGCTGGTGCGCGAAGGGATTGATGCGACCTACAGCACCTCAGTTCTCACCACGACGCTCGATGCGCGGCTTCAGGCACTGGCGAGCCGGGTAACATCGCGCGCACGGCTCGGCGGTGCACAGGTTGCGCTGGTGGCGATGCGACCCAATGGCGAAGTGGTGGCGATGGTGGGCGGCAAGGATTACGCTCGCTCGCCCTTCAACCGCGCCACGCAGGCGCGCCGTCAGCCGGGTTCGACTTTCAAGCTGTTTGTCTATGCCGCCGCGCTCCAGAACGGGTGGACGCCGCAAGACACCATCCCCAACACCGAGATCACGCAAGGAAGCTATCGCCCGCGCAATGCCAATGGGCGCTATTCCGACACAATTACGCTTGAGGATGCCTTCGCCTTTTCCAGCAATGTTGCCGCTGTCCGCCTGATGCAGGCCGTCAGAAGCGGCAAGGTTATTGACACAGCCCGTGCGTTCGGAATCACCTCGCCGCTGGCCGAAGGCGATCCGAGCCTCGCGCTCGGCACATCGACCATGACCTTGATTGAACTGACAGCCGCCTATGCGGGGGTGGCGGGCAATGAGTTTCCCGTGCAGCCAACCCCGCTTGCCCGCGCGGAGCCAAGCTGGTGGGAATGGCTGACGACGCGCAAGCGTTCGCTGCCGCGCCATGTTCACAGCGATCTGGAAGAGATGCTGCGCGCCGCTATCAACCGCGGCACCGGACGTGCGGCGGTGCTGCCTGTCGCGAATTTCGGCAAGACCGGCACCACGCAGGATTATCGCGACGCGCTGTTTGTCGGCTATGCGGGCGGGCTGGTGGTGGGCGTCTGGGTTGGCAATGACGACAACACCCCGATGCGAGGTGTGACGGGCGGCAGCACGCCCGCGCGCATCTGGCGCGAGTTTCTCAGCAATGCGCTGGCGCTGCGGCCCGAACCGAAGACGACGAACACGCCCGATCCCGAAGGGCCGGTGCAGCCGCTCGACGGGCCGGAGGCCGCCGGCGATCCGGCCACCCAGATCACGATTGACGGGCAGGATGTCACGATCAGTGGTCAGGTGCAGGGTGTGCCGGTGGATGTGCGCGTCGATCAGGGCGGCGTGGCGATCCAGCCCGCGCCCGCCCCTGCGCCAGCGTCTTCCCCTAACCCATAAGGATATTCATTACGGCGCTCGCGATCGGGCGCGTGCGATCATCCTGCCACGCCTCGACCGTGATATTGGCATTTCGCCGCCCCAGCCGGGTTATGCGGCCAAGAGCAAAGGTCGGCCTGGATTTGCCCGCCGAGAGATATTGCACGGTGATGTTGATCGGCTTCATTGCGGGCTCGCGGCCCTCGTTGTGGAGCACGGTGCGCAAAGCCGCGTAGCCGGCCGTTTCCAGCAATCCGGCCGTCGCCCCGCCGTGGAAGTGCTGCGGGCGGCCTTCGACATTCGGCCCGAAATCCACGGTAAGCAGCGGCAGGCCGTCTTCCTCGCCTGCCACCCTTATGCCGAGAGAACGGGCATAGGCCGACAGCAGTTCGATATCTGCCATCAGCCTTGCCCTCCGCTGCCCGGATTGTCTTTCTGGCGCGGATCCGCACCGATGGTCATGAACACGCCTGCGACATGCGCAACCGGATCAGCCGGATCGCCATCATGGGCAATGCCGCGCACAAATACGGCGGAACGGGTGGTGCGATAGCATTCGACCCGGCCCAGCACGCTCGCCCTTTCGCGCGCAGGGCGCTGATAATCGACTCGGAGATCAAGCGTGGCAACGGGGGTGAAGCTGCCGGTCGTCTGCCAGATCGCCATCCCGCTGGCCATGTCCATCAGGCTGATGATCGGGCCAGAGGCCAGTACCGGGCGTGACGGTTCGCCCAGCAGATCTTCGCGCCAGGGAAGTTCGAGTTCGACCCAGTTCTCGCCGAGATCGTGGAATCGCAGTCCCAGCCAGCCAGTGTGGCCATGCCGGAAGAAATACTTCGAGGCTTCGCGCGCATCGAAGCGAGGCAGGGTGTTCGACATGGCGCGGGGTTTAGGGGCGCGGGTGCGCGGGGCGCAAGTAGGTAAATGGGAGGGCGCCCTACAGGATACCTCCCGCCAGCCGGTCAATCGCGCCTTGCAGAATGACAGCGGCGGCGTGGCTATCAATGCTGGCGGCGCGCTTGGCGCGGCTCATATCCTGCCCGATCATGGCTGCCTCGGCGCTCTGGGTGGACCAGCGCTCGTCCCACAGCAGCACAGGCAGGCCGAAGGCTTCGGCGCAATTGCGGGCATAGGCGCGGGAGGATTGCGCGCGCGGGCCTTCAGATCCGTCCATATTCAGCGGCAGGCCAAGCACGATCCCTCTGATTTGCCGTTGCCTGATGATCTCGCCAAGCAGTTCGCGGTCGCGTCCCCACTTGGCGCGGGTTATCGTCGTCCCGTTACTGGCAAAGCGCCAGCCAGCATCGCAGGTGGCAGTTCCGATTGTCTTGGTGCCAAGGTCGAGCCCGAGCAAAGCGCCGCCTGCGGGCAGGGCAGCAGCAAAGCCGCGCGCGTCGGTGTAGATCAGCGCTGGCTCGCCCATGTCGTCACCCGCCGTGCCACATCCGCCTTGGTATTGGCCCAGAACAGCGGGATATCATAGACATGGTAATTGTTGCCGGGCAGCACGTAAGATCCCATCTTGGGCGGATCGCCGATCATCAGCAGGCCGCGATCATCGCACCGCGCCGGAACCGCACCTGGGACCAGTTCGCCCTGTTCCATGCTGTCTTCGGGCGCCAGCGTGCCGAGGTTGGCGCTGGCCTCTGCCGTAGCGCCGAACACGCCGGTCAGCGGATTGGTGCAGACCATCGGTGTCGTGCCGGGCAATTCGCCATCAAGTGCGGGCATCTGGGCATAGGCCTTGAGAACCGCCGAGGGATCAGCCGGCTCGGCAAAGCTTGACCAGCTGAGAATGCAGCCTGCCTGATCGGCCGTTGCACAAGCGGGGAAGCCCATGCCCGGCAGATCGTGCTGGACCGACACTGGCCAGCCAATGATATAGGCAGCAGCCAGACGATCAGCCGCAGGCGATCCGCGCAATTCTTCTGCCAGCAGGCGCTTCAGATGCAGCGCACCCTGCGAATGGCCAGCGAGCACAATCGGGGTGTCAGGCCCGATGGAGGACAGGAAATAACGCCACGCCTCGCGCACATCCTGATAAGCCGCTTCGATCGCGAGGCGCCCTTCGGGCGCGTCGGTGAGGAAAGCGCCGAAGGTTGCCTGCCGGTAACGCGGTGCCCAGATTTCGCTCGCCGCATTGAACGGGCTCGCCATGCCACGCAGATAAACTCGCGCGATGCGTTCGGCCTCGGCGTCGGGCTCATCGAGCGAGGCATTCCAGCGGTTGCGATCAATCAGGCTGGTGGGGTGAACAAAAAACACCGCGAACTGCGGGCCGGCAGGCTCCGCCGGGGTCGGCAGCAGACCGCGATCATTGGCATAGGCCGGTTGCCAGCGCGCCGGATCATTCACGCCTATGCCCGGGCGTGAATACCACATCGTGGGGCTTTCGTAGGCGTTATCCTCAAGCGGCTCGACTTCGACAAACTCCGCCGAGGGTACAAGGGCAAGGGCGGTAATTTCCGCCTCGAACCGCTTGTAGATGATGCCCGCCACCAGCAAGATCACGATGCAGGCGGCGATGAAATACAGGAATTTCTTGGCCATTGCGCGGTGCCTTACTCGGCCGGCTGAGACTGGGTTTCAGCCAGTGGTGGGCGCAAGGTCGTCCACGCGCGGTCGCCGCGCAGGCTGGTGAACCAGCTCACCGGGTTCCAGGTGGTCGACCCGTCGAGCGAGAAGGTGATGAATTCCGCGCGCCCGCCGATATTGGCTAGCGGAACCCCGTCACCCAGGCCGCTTTCGATGGCGCGCGCACGGCTGTCGGCGCTTTCATCGCGGTTGTCGCCCATCACGAAGACATGACCTTCCGGCACCACATAGGGCCCGTAATTGTCGAGCATCTGATCGCGGTGGTCGATCACCAGATAGGTCGCGCCGTTGGGGAGCGTTTCCCGCCATGTCGGCGGTTCGAAGAAGATGCGGCCATCAGGATCGGTGACGCGGTAATTGTCGAGCGCTTCGAGGCATGGGCGACCGCGACAGACCAGTTCCGGTTCGAACGGGATGCGCACCGGCGGCACGACTTCGCGCTTGATGGGCACGCCGTTAAGGATGATCGCACCATCCCGCACTTCGATGGTATCGCCCGGCAGCGCGACCACGCGTTTGATGTAATCCTCGTCGCGCAAGGGGTGCACCGGGATCACGATATCGCCATATTCGGGCGTGGCAGGCCAGATGCGCCCGTCGCCGCGCGGCAGCAGGTGGAAGCTGGCAGACGCCCACGACCAGCCATAGGGATATTTGCTTACCACCAGCCGATCGCCGACCCACAGGCTCGGCATCATCGAGGTGGAGGGGATGTAGAACGGTTTGGCAACCAGCGAATGGAACGCCAGCACCGCAAAAAGCATGAGTGCGAGGCCGCGCACCTCGGCAAACCAGTTGATTTTGTCCGGCGTGTCGGATGCGGTGCTTGTCGTCACTTGCGCGCTTTCAGTGGTGGCCATGCGGGGGACAGCCGATCAGAGAGGGATGGCTTCGATGATCACGAAGGCCTGTGCCCATGGATGATCATCAGTGAGGGTAAGATGAACGCGCGCCTCATGGCCTGTCGGCGTCATTTCTTCAAGCCGCTTTGCCGCGCCCCCGGTCAGCGCCAGCGTCGGCGCGCCCGAGCGTCCGTTGATAACGCCGATGTCCTTCATGAAGACCCCGCGTTTGAATCCGGTGCCCACCGCTTTGGAGAACGCCTCTTTTGCGGCAAATCGCTTGGCATAGGTGCCTGCGATAGTGAATGGGCGGCTGCGCGCCTTGGCGATTTCGGTATCGGTAAAGACGCGGCGCTCGAACCGCTCACCATAGCGGGCGAGCGAATTGCCGATGCGCTCGATATTGCACAGATCCGATCCCATGCCGATGATCATGCGGGCGGGCCTTTGAGGATGATCGCCAGCAGCAGGCCGAGGACCACGAAATGCACCAGTACCTGCCCTTTGAACAGCGGATGCGCCATGTCGCCGCCCGCACGCTTCAGCGATCCGGCGTAGCCGAGCGCCTGAAGCACCACCCAGCCGATGGCAAAGGGCACCAGCGTACCTGATTGGATAGAATAGCCCAGCAACCCGATGGCTGTCAGAAACAATGTCGCCGCGCCAAAGGCCCAGCGCTTCTGTTCACCTGTCAGATCGGGGGGCGGGTTTGCAGCCATGGTTATCGCGCCGCGTCCATCAGTTCACGCATCCGGCGGATCGCATTTTCGAGTCCCACGAACACCGCCTCGCCGATCAGATAGTGGCCGATGTTGAGTTCCGCGATCTGGGGAATGGCGGCAATCGGCTGCACGTTCTCGAATGTCAGGCCGTGGCCGGCATGCGGCTCGATCCCGTTTTTGGCCGCGAGGGCCGACATATCGGAAATGCGCTTCAACTCGCGTGCTACCTTGTCGCTATCACCATCAATAAACGCGTGAGCATACTCGCCCGTGTGGAATTCGACCACCGGCGCGCCCAGACGCAAGGCTGCATCGAGTTGCCGCTCATCCGCTTCGATGAACAGCGAGACGCGAATTCCGGCAGCGCGCAGTTCCTCGACAATCGGGGCGAGCGTGTTGTCCATGCCGGCCGCATCAAGGCCGCCTTCGGTGGTGCGCTCCTCCCGCTTTTCGGGGACAATGCAGGCGGCGTGCAGCTTGTGGCGCAAGGCGATGGCGAGCATTTCGGGTGTTGCGGCCATTTCCAGATTGAGCGGCAGGTTGGTCGCCGCCTGAATGCGCGCCAAGTCCTCATCGCGGATATGGCGGCGATCCTCGCGCAGGTGGGCGGTGATGCCATCGCCGCCCACAGCGGCGACGATTTCCGCCGCGCGTACCGGATCGGGATGATCCCCGCCGCGCGCGTTGCGAATGGTGGCGACGTGATCAATGTTCACGCCAAGACGCAGCGGATGTGGGTGCAGGGACGGGGTCATGTCACGGTTCAGGCTTTGCGGCTGCCAGGCTTGGTGACGGGGATCGCGGCAAGCGCGGGCGGCACTTCGGCTTCGGCGTAAGTTGGAAAATCAAAGGCGACGAGCGGATAGAACGGCACGCCCAAGTCAACCGTTCCCGCCGAGCGATCAATAATGGCGCATTCGGCAATCACCTGCGCGCTTTCGCGCGCGACCGCAGCAATGGCTTCGCGGCTCGAAAGCCCGGTAGTGACGACATCTTCCACCATCAGCACCTTTGCCCCCGGTTCGAGCGCGAAACCGCGGCGGAGGTGAAAGACGCCTTCGGGCCGTTCGAGGAACAGCGCATCCTTGCCCAGCGCGCGCGCAACTTCGTGGCCGATGATAATGCCGCCCATCGCAGGCGAGACGACCACATCAACCGCATCGCGGACCTCGGCAGGGATGGCGGCAACCACTGCTTCGGCGATGCGGGCAGCGCGTGCGGGGTTCATCAACACCCGCGCGCATTGCAGATAATGCCCGCTGTGGCGGCCTGACGAGAGCTTGAAATGCCCTTCGAGCAGTGCTCCGCTGGCCCGAAATTCGCGCAATACATCGTCGAAATTCATCGGGTTAAATGCTGCGCTGGTCATCGTGTCAAAGCCTTGTGTTGCTGGGTGGTCCACCGGCTATCTTGCGCGAGGGACATGGCTGCTTGCATAATTTTCTCCCTAGAAGCGCTTGAGGCCCCCCGCAAGCATCGCTAAGGCCCCGGTGGAGGGTTGGCATGCGTGTCGGCTTTTGCGCTGTGCGCTGCGTGAGCGGCAAGCAGCATGGGATCAGATTTACAAACCTTTAGGCACATGAAGATGGGTCATATGCACACCCGTATCAAACAGGCTACCATGGCGATGATCGCCGCAGGTCTGGCGTTGGCCACGCCGATTTCCGTCAGTGCGCAGGATGCGCCCGCCCCCGAGATCGCGGAAAATCCGATGGTGACGCAGGCGACTCCGCTGGATGCGGAAAGCGTTGAGGCCGTTGCCGATGCACTCACCGAAACCGGTGATTACACCCCGATGGCTCCGGTCAAGGGCAAGGGCATGCCGACATCCTACGAGGATGATGCAATCAAGAGCCTGACCTTCCAGGATCAGTACACTGCCAACGGCGAATATGCGCTGTGGATGCATGATGCGATCCTGCTGCCGGTGATCACCATCATCAGTCTGTTCGTGCTCGGCCTGCTGCTTTACGTTATCGTGCGTTTCAGCCGCCGGACGAACCCGGTGCC
The DNA here is from genome assembly GCA_046296075.1 of Erythrobacter sp. Taxonomy (GTDB): domain Bacteria; phylum Pseudomonadota; class Alphaproteobacteria; order Sphingomonadales; family Sphingomonadaceae; genus Erythrobacter. The sequence continues at coordinate 12,730 of JBKBMC010000002.1, forward strand.
TTCACGGGTTACGCACAACACCAAGCTGGAATTCATCTGGACGATCATTCCGGTACTCATCCTGGTAGCGATTGCTTATCCGTCGCTCACGTTGCTGGCCCGCCAGTATGAAACCCCGCCGGAAGATGCGGTGACAGTGAAGGCAATCGGCTATCAGTGGTACTGGGGTTATGCCTATCCCGATCATGGCGATTTCGAAATCGTGTCGAACATGCTGCCCGAAGAAGAAGCGGTGAAGCGCGGCGAACCCTACCAGCTCGCGGTGGATAACCGCATGGTCGTGCCCGCCGGTGTGCCGCTCCGCATCCAGACCACCGCTTCGGACGTGATTCACGCCTTTGCTGTGCCGTCGCTCTGGTTCAAGATGGACGCCGTGCCGGGCCGCCTCAATGAAAAGCTGCTCGTGATCAAGGAGCCGGGCGTCTATTACGGCCAGTGTTCGGAACTGTGCGGCTCGCGCCATGCCTATATGCCGATCACTGTCGAAGCGCTTCCGCCGGAAGAGTTCGCCAAGTGGGTCCGCGCGCAGGGCGGCACCATGCTAGGGCAGGATGGGCCAGGCGAAGCCGAAGCGCCCGTTCAGGCCGCGGCTCAAAAGTCCTCTGCCAAGCTCGCTTCGGCCCAGTAATCCGCAAATTTCATACGATTTAGTCACCTGAGAGTATCAGACCATGGCAACCACCGCAGAAGGCTTTGACATCCATCACGATGATCATGCCCACGATCATGCCGATCACAAGCCGGGCTTTTTCGCCCGCTGGTTCATGTCGACGAACCACAAGGATATCGGCACGCTCTACCTGATCTTCGCGATCATCGCCGGGATCATTGGTGGTGCCATTTCCGGCATCATGCGCCTCGAACTGGCCGAGCCGGGCATCCAGTATCTCCACTGGTGGGCCCAGTTCATGGGTGGCGGCAATGATCTGAACACCGCGCTTCACATGTGGAACGTGTTCATCACCGCGCACGGCCTCATCATGGTGTTCTTCATGGTGATGCCCGCGATGATTGGCGGCTTCGGCAACTGGTTCGTGCCGCTGATGATCGGCGCGCCGGACATGGCCTTCCCGCGCATGAACAATGTCAGCTTCTGGCTGACGGTTGCCGGTTTCTTCAGCCTGTTGTTCTCGATGTTTGTGCCGGGCGGTTCCGGCCCCGGCGCGGGCGTGGGTTGGACGGTCTATGCACCGCTTTCGACCACGGGTTCGGTTGGTCCGGCGGTCGACTTCGCGATCTTCGCACTGCACCTGTCGGGCGCAGGCTCGATCCTCGGTGCGACCAATTTCATCACCACCATCTTCAACATGCGCGCGCCGGGCATGACCCTGCACAAGATGCCGCTTTTCGTATGGTCGATGCTGGTTACTGCCTTCTTGCTGTTGCTGGCGCTGCCGGTGCTGGCGGCTGCCATCACCATGCTGCTGACCGACCGTAACTTCGGCACCACCTTCTTTGATCCCGCTGGCGGCGGTGATCCGGTGCTCTACCAGCACCTGTTCTGGTTCTTCGGCCACCCCGAAGTGTACATCATGATCCTGCCGGGCTTCGGCATGATCAGCCAGATCGTGGCGACTTTCAGCCGCAAGCCGGTGTTCGGCTACCTCGCGATGGCTTACGCCATGGTGGCGATCGGCGTCGTCGGCTTCATCGTGTGGGCGCACCACATGTATACCGTCGGCCTCGACGTGAACACGAAGATGTATTTCACGGCGGCCACCATGCTGATCGCGGTGCCCACCGGCGTGAAGATCTTCAGCTGGATTGCGACGATGTGGGGCGGCAGCATCAGCTTCAAATCGCCGATGGTCTGGTCGATGGGCTTCATCTTCCTGTTCACCGTGGGCGGCGTGACCGGCGTGGTCCTGGCCAATGGCGGGATCGACGATAACCTGCACGACACCTATTACGTGGTGGCGCACTTCCACTACGTGCTGTCGATGGGCGCGGTGTTCTCGCTGTTCGCAGGCTTCTATTACTGGTTCCCGAAGATGAGCGGCCGGATGCATTCCGAACTGCTCAGCCACATCCACTTCTGGACGTTCTTCATCGGCGTGAATGTGATCTTCTTCCCGCAGCACTTCCTCGGGATGCAGGGCATGCCACGTCGCTACCCGGACTATCCCGAAGCCTTCACCTTCTGGCACGAGATCAGCACCTACGGCTATTACATCATGGCGGGGTCGATGATCTTCTTCTTCGTCAACATCGCCTACGCGCTGATGGCGGGCCGCAAGGCGGAAGCCAATCCGTGGGGTGAAGGAGCAACGACGCTGGAATGGACGCTGCCGAGCCCTCCGCCATTCCACCAGTTCGAAACGCTGCCGGTCATTACCGACGCGCACGATTACCACGATCATCGCCCGGCAACGGCGTGATGTGACAGAGCCTGTCCGGCGCTTACCGCAAGGGATCGCCGGACGAGGACGCAAACCATCGAAAGGGGGCGCGGCCAAGGGTCGCGCTCTCTTACACATGAAGCAGATGCACCAATGAGCATGGACGCAACCACCACCAGCACGGCGAGCGGCACCCCGATGCCGACGGAGTGGCGTGACTTCTTCACGCTTACCAAGCCGCGGGTGATGACGCTGGTGATTTTCACCGCGATCTGCGGCGTGCTGGCCGCGCCGGGCACCATTCATCCGGTGCTGGGCTTTACTGCCATTCTTGCGATCTCGATGGGGGCGGGCGGTTCGGCGGTTCTCAACATGTGGTGGGAAGCCGATATTGATGCGGGCATGAAGCGCACCATGAACCGCCCTCTGCCCGGTGGGCGGATGCGGCGCGAGGATGCCCGTGATTTCGGCATTTTCCTCTCGGCGGTCTCGGTCGCGCTGATGGGCGTTGCGATCGGCTGGCTGGCAGCGGCACTGCTGGCGCTGGCGATTGTCTATTACGCGGTGATCTACACCATGTGGCTGAAGCCGCGCACCCCGCAGAACATCGTGATTGGCGGCGGTGCGGGCGCATTCCCGCCCATGATCGGATGGATCGCTGTAACGGGCGACGTTACTGCGATGCCGATCCTGCTGTTCGCCATCATCTTCTTCTGGACCCCGCCGCATTTCTGGGCGCTCGCACTGTTCGTGCAGTCGGATTATGCCAAGGTTGGCATCCCGATGCTGCCCGTTGTAGCGGGCGAGAAGCCGACCCGCCGTCAGATCTGGTGGTACACGCTTATCCTCACCCCGATTGCGATTGCGCCCTGGGCGATTGGCGGGACAAGCTGGATCTATGGCATGACGGCGGTGACGCTGTCAGCGCTGTTCATCGCACTGGCGTGGCCGGTGGGGGCACGGATGCGGACTGATGATGACAAGATGCTTCCCGAAAAGAAGCTCTTCAAGTTCAGCATCTATTACCTGTTCGCGCTGTTCGCCGCTCTCGTGCTGGACCGTGTCGCTGCTTACCAAGGGTGGATTGCATGACGCCCGACGAACAGGCCGAATTCGAGCGTCGCCGCAAGGCGCGCAATTATGTCGTCGCGGGAACGCTGCTGTTCTTCGTGGTGCTGTTCTATGCGATCACCATCGTTCGGATGGGGGACTGAGCCATGGCGTCGAAGCCCGTGCCCGTTTCGGACGATGTCACCCGCCGCAATACGCGCGTCGGGATGATGGCCGCCGCCGGTGCGCTGGCGATGCTTGGCCTTGGCTATGCCGCCGTGCCGCTCTACCAGATGTTCTGCCAGGTCACCGGCTTTGGCGGCACCACCATGAAGGCGTCAGAAGAAGATGCCGCGCGCGCCGCCGCGATTGCGACGGGGCAAAAGATTTCGGTGCGCTTCGATGCGTCGACATCAGCCGGGATGCCATGGGCTTTCAAGCCGACCCGGCCGACGCAGAGCATCACCATCGGCCAGCGCGATATTGCCACCTACACCGCGCGCAATGACGGGTCGAAGCCGATTACCGGCATTGCCACCTTCAATGTGACGCCCGAACAGGCCGGCAAATACTTCAACAAGATCCAGTGTTTCTGCTTCACCGAGCAGACACTTGCACCGGGGCAGGAAGTGACCATGCCGGTGCTCTATTACGTTGATCCGGCCATGCTCGATGATCCGAATATGGCAGGCGTTCAGCAGATCACGCTGAGTTATACATTCCACCGCACGAAGGAGCCGCAGCTGGCGGCTCTGGACAGCACCAATTGATCCGCACATCCTAGGGACGGGAACTTCCGCATGGCTGGCAAAGTAAACCACGAATACCACATTCTCGAACCCGATATCTGGCCGCTGGTCGGCTCGCTGTCGGCGCTCACCTTCACCAGCGGCATGGTGCTGGGGTTCCATCCGGAAATCTTCGGTGCGACCGCATCTTTCGTGATGTGGGCGGGGCTTGCCGGTCTGATCGCGACCTTCTTCATGTGGTTCCGCAATATTGTGATCGAAGCCCAGCGCGGCGATCACACCCCGGTGGTGCAGCTTCACATGCGCTACGGGATGATCCTGTTCATCGCTTCGGAAGTGATGTTCTTTGTCGGCTGGTTCTGGGCGTGGTTCGATTTCTCGCTGTTCCCCAGCACGCTGACCGATGTGATCGGCGGTGTGTGGCCGCCCAAGGCGATCGAGGAAGTGCTTGATCCCTTCGCGCTTCCGCTGCTCAACACGCTCATCCTGCTGTGTTCGGGCACCACGGTGACGTGGGCACACCACGCCCTCATCCATGGTGATCGCGTCGGGCTCAAGCAGGGTCTGTGGGCGACCATCGCGCTCGGCGCGCTGTTCACCTCGATCCAGGCGTATGAATACGCAGTTGCGCCGTTCGCTTTCGGCGGCAACACCTATTCCAGCGCCTTCTACATGGCGACAGGCTTCCACGGCTTCCACGTGCTGGTGGGGACGATCTTCCTCGCCGTGTGCCTTTATCGCACCTATCTTGGCCACTTCACTCCGCGCCAGCATTTCGGCTTCGAAGCGGCTGCGTGGTACTGGCACTTTGTCGACGTGGTGTGGCTGTTCCTGTTCGTGGTAATCTACGTGTGGGGCGGCTGGGGCGCCGAATACCATTGATGGTTGCGGGCGAAAGTCCGATGAACAACGGAGGGCAGCCGGGAATATTCTCGGCTGCCCTTCATGGTTTTTGCCCGCGCTGCGGCGCGCCAACGCTGTTTGCCGCACCCGCTGCGATTTCCGAACGCTGCGGCCAATGCGCGCTGGAATTCCGGCCACTGGAACGCGGCAGCCGATGGGCCGGGGTTTTCACTCTGTTGCTCGCCTGCGTGATGATGGGCCTTGCACTGATGATTGACTGGCTGCTTGTGCCGCCGCTCTGGCTGCAGCTGGCGTTCTGGGCACCGGTGACGGTGGGCGGCGTGATCTTCGCGCTGCGGCTGTTCAAGACTGTGCTGCTCTACGCGGCCTATGAGAGGGCGCAGCCATGATCCGCCACTGGCCCGTTATACCCACTATCATCGTGCTGGCCGCCGTTGCGACCATGATCGGGCTTGGCGTGTGGCAATTGGGGCGGATGGGGGAAAAGGCCGAACTGCTTGCCCGTTACGAAGCCGCCGCGGGCGAGGCGGGCGAGGCCGCGTTTCCGCTGCAAGGTGACGGTGCCGAGGTGTGGTTCCGTCGCAGTCGCATTGACTGTCCGAGTGTCAACAAGATCGAGCCGGTCGCAGGCACTTCGGCGCGCGGGCAAAAGGGGTGGGTGCAGCGGGCTAGCTGCGCTTCGGGCGCGCTCGTTGACATCGGCTTTACCCGCGAACTGGCTACACCCGATTGGCCGGGCGGCACAGTAACCGGCGTGATCGCGCCGGGTCCGCGGTTGGTTGCCGATCCGCCCGTGAGCGGGCTTGAGGCAATGGCGCGGCCCGATCCGGGCGATCTTCCCAACAATCACCTCGCCTATGCCGGGCAGTGGTTCTTCTTCGCGATCACTGCGCTGGTCATCTACGTGCTGGCATTACGGCGCCGACGCGGTTAGGCGCTGGCCTCATGCAATACGTCTCGACACGCGGCAGCGCACCGACGCTCGATTTCGAAGGAGTCACACTGGCAGGCCTTGCCAGCGACGGGGGGCTTTACCTGCCTGTCGAATGGCCGCGTTTCAGCGAGGCGGAAATCCGCGACATGCGCGGTCTGTCTTACCCTGCGCTGGCTGCGCGGATCATGCAGCCCTTTGTTACGCCGAGCCTGACCGAGGCGGAGCTTCAGGCGGTGTGCGATGTCGTCTACGGCAATTTCGGCCACGCCGCGGTGGCGCCGCTGGTGCAGTTGGACGAGACGCACTGGCTGCTTGAGCTTTTCCACGGGCCGACGCTCGCCTTCAAGGATGTCGCGCTGCAATTGCTTGGCCACCTGTTCGAGATATTCCTCGAACGCCGTGACCATCGCCTTACCATCGTGGGTGCAACCAGCGGGGACACTGGCTCGGCAGCTATTCAGGCAGTAGCCGGGCGCACCCGCAGCGAGATCTTCATGCTCCACCCGGCTGGGCGGGTCAGCGATGTGCAGCGCCGCCAGATGACGACGGTGCGTGCCCCCAACGTCCACAATCTGGCCATTGCCGGCAGCTTCGATGATGCGCAGGCCCATGTGAAGCGGATGTTCACCGATCCGGAGGTTGCGGGCGTGCTCAACCTCGGCGCGGTCAATTCGATCAACTGGGCGCGGCTGATGGCGCAGGTGGTCTATTACTTCTCCAGCGCGCTGCAACTGGGCGCACCCGATCGCCCGGTTGCCTACAGCGTGCCGACCGGCAATTTCGGCGATGTGTTCGCAGGCTATGTCGCGGCGAAGATGGGCCTGCCGATCGAGCGCCTGATCGTTGCCACCAACGTGAACGACATTCTCCACCGCGCGCTGACCAGCGGGGATTATTCGGCTGGTAGCGTAACGCCCACACTCACCCCGTCGATGGACATTCAGGTGTCATCCAATTTCGAACGTCTGCTATTTGATTGCGGAGGGCGCGACGGGGACGCTCTGGCCGAACAGATGCGTGTCTTCGAAGCGAACAAGGCGATGCAATTGACGAACCGCCAGCGCGAAGGTGCTGCCGCGCTGTTCACCAGTGCGCGGGCGGATCAAGCCGAAACGTCGCGTGCAATGCAATGGGCTTCGCGTAGCGCGGGGCAGGTTATCGATCCGCATACCGGGGTCGGGCTTCATGCTGCGCAAGCCGTCGCTGCCGAAGGCATCGTCCCCGTAGGCGTGCCTGTCGTCACGCTCGCTACGGCGCATCCGGCGAAGTTCCGTGATGCGGTCGAGCGGGCGATCGGTATGCGTCCGGCGCTGCCTTCGCGGGTCGGTGATCTGTTCGGCCGCGAAGAACATTTCACCGAGCTTGGCGGCGATTATGCCAGCACCCGCGATTTTGTGCTGGAACATGCCGCGCGCGGTGCTTGATGGCTGCGCTGATTGAAACGCCGCTGGTGATGGAATGCACCGGGTGGGATAGTTACCGCCTGATCGACAGCGGAGCGGGGCGCAAGTACGAGAGCTTCGGCCCCCACGCCTTCATCCGTCCTGAACCGCAGGCCATGTGGCAGCCGCGGCTCGCGGAGTGGCCCGCTGCAGGCGAATTCATCCCCGGCTCTGATGAAGATGGCGGCGGGCGCTGGCAATTCGCGAGCGCCTTGCCCGATGAAGGCTGGGAACTGGCGTGGAATGAGGTGCGCTTCACCGCGCGGCCGACGCCGTTCCGTCACCTGCAATTCTTCCCCGATATGGCCCCGGTGTGGGACTGGATGCGCGGGCAGCTTGACGGGATGAGCGAGGCCGAAACGCTCAACCTGTTCGGCTACACCGGCCTCGGCACGCTGGCGCTGTCAGCGCATGGCCGCGTCACCCACGTGGATGCATCAAAGAAGTCGGTCGCGCAGGCGCGGGAGAACGCGGCGCTTTCCGGCATGACCGAAAGGCCCATCCGCTGGCTCACCGACGATGCCGCGAAGTTCACCGCGCGCGAGGTGCGGCGGGGCAGGCGCTATGACGGGATTATCCTTGACCCGCCCAAGTTCGGGCGCGGGCCGGATGGCGAGGTGTGGCGGCTGGAGGAGCACTTGCCCGGCCTGATCGCTGATTGCACCAAGCTGATCGACAAGGACAGCCGCTTCCTGTTCCTGACCGTCTATGCCGTCCGCATGAGCAGCCTTGCGATTGCCGGCTTGCTGGCCGAGGCGCTGCGCGATTTGCCGGGAACGATTGAACACGGCGATCTTGCCGTGCGCGAGGAAGGCGCAGGCGGGCGACTGCTGCCTACCGCTATCTTCGCGCGCTGGTCAAATCCCGGCTAAGGGCGCGCTCATGGTAACCCGATCCGATTCGCTCACTCTTGAAGTCAATGATCTCGTCGTTGATGTCCTCACCGGCATCTATTCCGAAGAGACCGGCAAACCGCAGCCGCTGCGCATCTCGATCGCGGCGCGATACGAGGTGGCGGATCGTTATGATCCGGACACGCCGCTCGATGCCTCGAAGAATTACATGGACCTCAAATTCGCGGCATCAGAAGGGCTGCCCGCCGGGGTTCATTTCAAGCTGATCGAGGCCGTTGCCGATCACATCTGCGAAAGCCTGTTCGTGGGAGACGCGCGGGTGGAGGCAGTCACCGTCAAGATCGTCAAGCTCGCCATTGCCGAAGCGGATGAACAGATCGGCATCACTCTCCATCGCGAGCGGCCTCTGCCTCACGGGGCGCGGTGATGCAGCGACGGCTCGAGGTCGGCCTGCTGCCTGACCAGCCGCTTGATGCGGCGACCGCCTTCATGGCGCTTTACCTGCCGCAGGCGCGTGCGCTGATTGAAGCCGAAGGGGTCAGCGCGCTGGCGATCATCCTGCCGCCCGCGGGCAAGGAGCAGAGCGATTGGCGCCGAACGCTCGCGCGTGATCTGGCGCGGGAATATGCTCCCAAACGCGCCAATGTGGTTGCTGCGCGACCGGGCGCGGGATGCGAGGCCATGCTGCAATTTTTATCAGATGCGCAGGGGGTGACGGGCCATTACTGTGAGGTCCATGAATGATCAATCCGGCTCCTTTTCCCCGCGAAGACGCGATCTGATTGTGGTGCGCGCACCGGGAGAGAGGGGCCCGCCCCTGATCGACGCTTTCCAGCGGCGAATCTCCTATCTGCGCCTTTCGGTCACTGATCGCTGTGACTTGCGCTGCGCCTATTGCATGCCCGAGGCGATGCAATTCCTGCCCAAGGCCGAAGTTCTGACGCTGGAAGAACTTTACGAACTTGCCACCGGGTTTATCGCGCGCGGGGTCACCAAGCTGCGGATTACCGGCGGCGAGCCGTTGGTGCGGCGCGATATCATGGACCTGTTCGCGGCTCTCGGGCGCAGGCTTGGGCATGATCTGCAGGAATTGACGCTGACGACCAACGGCACCCAGCTTGCCCGCCATGCCGATGGTCTGGCGCGCGCCGGGGTGCGACGGATAAACGTGTCTCTTGATACGCTTGACCCCGCGCGATTTGCCGCGCTCACCCGGCGCGATGTGCTGCCCCAGGTTCTTGAAGGGATTGCAGCAGCCAAGGCGGCCGGGCTCAAGGTGAAGTTGAACGCTGTCGCCTTGAAGGGCGTCAACGGTGATGAACTGCCTGACCTGATCGCATGGGCGCATAGCCAAGGCCATGACGTGACTCTTATCGAGGTGATGCCACTCGGCGATGTCGAGGAGGAACGGCTGGATCAGTATCTGCCGCTTGATGCTGTGCGCCGCGATCTGGAAACGCGCTTTACGTTGCGCGACATCGCTTTTTCCACCGGCGGCCCCGCGCGCTATGTCGAGGTTGCGGAAACCGGCGGGCGGCTCGGCTTCATCACACCGCACACCGGCAATTTCTGCTCCGGCTGCAACCGCCTGCGCGTAACGGCCACCGGCCAGCTTTATCCCTGCCTTGGCGGCGGGGAGCGGGTCGACCTGCGCGCTGCGCTGCGCTCCGATGATCCGGAGCGCAACCTTGCGCTGGCGATCAACGAAGCGCTCGCGATCAAGCCGGAGAAACATAATTTCCGCATGGATGCACGCGGGGCGGTTCCGGCTGTGCCGCGCCATATGTCCACAACGGGCGGGTGAGGCGTGCAGGGCGTCGGGATCGTCTTTCTGGGCAAGCTCGCTGACCTTGCAGGCACCGGCGAGATGACCGTCGCCGGGCCGCTCGACTGGCAAGGGCTGCTGGCGTGCCTTCCCGAAGGCTTGGCTGATGCGGCGCAGGATGCCCGCAACCGCGTCGCGGTGAACGGCGCGTTGCTGGCCGATAAGGCCGCGTTGCAAGCGCAGGATGGTGATGAAATCGCGCTGCTCCCGCCGGTCTCGGGGGGCTGATGCGCGACATTCGCCTGTTCGATCAGATGTTCATCCCCGGCGCGCTGATCGGCCCCTTCACACAGGCCAATCCGGGGCTGGGCGGCGTGTGCACTTTTGTGGGCGAGGTTCGCAGCGGGGAAGGGGTCGAGGCGCTCGAACTCATGCATTACGAACCGCTCACGCTGCCGGGAATGCATGAGCTGGCTGACCGCGCCTTCGCCCGCTTCGATCTGATGGGGCTCTTGATGGTGCACCGCGTGGGATTAATGCGCCCCGGCGAGCCGATTGTCTGCGTCTCTGCTGCCGCGCGCCATCGCCGCGATGCCATTGATGCGGTCGACTTCTGCATGGACCACCTCAAAAGCGCCGCCTGGTTCTGGAAGCGCGAAAGGCGGGGCGGCCAATGGCAGTGGATCGAACCGCGTGAGGAAGACCACCGCGATCTCGCACGTTGGTAATTTGATCTTGCTCAAGGCGCGCTGCTCCGGCGAATCGTAATTTCCCTCCAACACGAGGAGGGACACCCCATGAGCAAGCAGGTTCAGGATATCATCGCCCGCGGCGAGGCCCGCATTGTTGAGGCGCCGGTACGCCATCAAGTCGAGGTTGATCGCAATTTCGGCCTCCCGACTGCGCTGTATGGCGTGATGGTAGGTTGCTATCTCGGTTTTCTTGCGCTCGCCTTTATCGCCTTCGCCAATCCGGTGCTGGCCGTGGTGATGGTGATCTTCGCGGTTTCGATCATCGCAGGCTTTGCCATCCCGACGGTCTGGACACGGTTCAAGGATAATCCCAGCGCGCCGCCGACGATGGGTGAATTCGCACGCGACGGCGTGATGACCAACACCGGGCGGCTGAGCGCGTCCGAAGCGGCGATCCAGATTCTGACTCTGCCGGTGCTGGTGCTGGTCTGGGGCGTGGTTACGATCGTGATTGCGGCGCTGGTGCGCTGAAAATCAGCCCTTACCCGTTCATCTCCCCCTGAAGGGGCAATGGCACCGGACCCGTCATTGCCCCTCCTTTTTTGTTCTGGGGCCATCTGCGGGTGGTCTGCTGCTTCGCTCTGGCGAAGCACAAATTATCTGCCCGAAATATCCTGCAACAATTGCGCATCGCGAACGGCAATCCCGCGTTTGCCCTTGCGGATGATCGCGCCCATATCTTCCAGTTCGCCGAGCTTGCGGCTGACGGTCTCGATGGTGAGGCCAAGCATATTGCCCATCTCGCCGCGCGTCAGCGGGAGATCGAATTCGCTGGCGAGATGACAGGACGAATCGCTGGCGGCGGCAGCAAAATCATGCAGCAGTGCGGCAAGGCGGGCCTCGGCGCTGGCATTGCCGGTGAGTTCGAGCAGGCTGCGCGAGGCCAGCAGATCGGCCTGACTGCGTTTGAGCAAGGCGCGGGCCAGCGCAGGATAATCATTGATCGCCCGTTCGATATCGCCGCGGGCAAAGGTGCACAGGCGGCTTTCCGTAAGGGCCACCACATCATGGTGGGCAAAGGGCGCGAACAATTCGCCGATGAAGCCCGCCGGATGGACCAGCGCGAGGATCTGTTCATTGCCATCCTGATCGATTGCCGACACTTTCAGCGCGCCGCTGATCAGAGTGGCACAGGCGGCTTCCTCGTCGCCAGCGGCAAACAGCATTTCGCCGCGTTTCAGGGTGCGCGTGCGCCCTGCTGCTGCCATCGCATCACGTTCTTCGGGGGTCAGCACCGCGCAAGCCGCATTGTCGCGCACCGGGCATGTGCTGCAAGCGAGGTTCATTGTCCGAGCTCCCCCCAAAGTGAGCCGAGCGCCGCATCCTGTCGTTCGACAAGCGCCAGCACGGCGGCCTGCGCAGCGGTGATCGGCGCGGTTTCATTGTAACCGGCCGCAGCCTCTGCAGCGAGCAGATCAAGCTCGCCCAAAGGAACGAAAGTCGCACTTCTCAGGGAAGTGAGATCGGCAAGTGCCACCAATGCCTGCGCGCGGGCGTCGCTTTCCATGCCCTGTCCGCGCGCGCGCGCCACCAGATTTGCGGCGCCGGGTTGCTTTTGCGCAAAGGCGTCAAATGCTGTTTCTGCCCGCTGCCGCAATGCAGCGATGCGCGTGGTATCGGCGGGGGTTGGCGGCGCGACAGGAGTGACGGACGCGCTCGCAGGAACATAGGGGCGCCTTTCCGCATCCCGCAGCGCCAGCGATGGATAAGGCCCTGCGCCGCTGGCACAGCCTGAGAGGGCGAGCGAACCCGCCAAACCTGCTGAGAATACCAGTCTGCGATCCATATCAATCCAGCACGATGTTAACATGCCTCCCCTGCACGGCCAAAGCGCTTGTCGCAAGCGCGGGATGGAATTTCGCGCAGCGGCCCGGTATGAATTTGTCACGCCAAGGGCGTTGACTTCGCCGCGCCTTTCTCTTAACGGCACGCATCTTTCCGGGGCTGCATCCGCGCAGCGCCGCATTGCCGTTCGGTTTGCGGGTTTCGTTTTTACGAGCTTCGTGGTCGCCGGACACAGCACGAGATTGAGAGTATATAGCCATGTTCGCTGTAGTGCGCACTGGCGGCAAGCAATACAGGGTTGCCGCCGGAGACAAGATTGCCGTTGAAAAGCTCGCAGGCGAAGCCGGCGACACCATCACGCTGGGCGATGTCCTGCTGGCTGGCGAAGGCGATTCGCTCGCCGATGCCAAGGGTGTCACGGTTTCCGCTGAAATCATCGCCCAGGCGAAGAGCGAGAAGGTGATCGTCTTCAAGAAGCGTCGCCGCCACAATTATCGCCGCAAGAACGGCCACCGTCAGCAGATGACCCTGCTGCGCATCACCGCCGTGGGTGCGGGCGAAGCCAAGGCTGCGCCGAAGAAGGCTGCTGCCAAGAAGAAGGCTGAGGCTCCGGCCGAAGCCGCTGCAGAATAAGGAGCGCGCGAAATGGCACACAAGAAAGCAGGCGGTTCATCGCGCAACGGTCGTGATTCGGCCGGTCGTCGTCTTGGCGTGAAGAAGTTCGGCGGTCAGGAAGTGATCGGCGGCAACATCATTATCCGCCAGCGCGGCACCCGCGTCTATCCGGGCGTCAATGTCGGCATGGGCAAGGATCACACCCTTTATGCCCTCGGCACCGGCGTTGTGCGATTCCACGCGGGCAAGCTCGGCCGCAAATATGTGTCGGTCGACGCGGTAGCCGAAGCCGCCGAATAAGCGGACGATTCGCTGAAGGGATCGTCCGGCAAGGATGGTCCCGGAGGGTGCAAGACCCTTCACATGAGGGAGACAGGACCGTCCTCTAACCGAGGGGGTCAGTCTCCCTTTTCGCATTCTCCCTCACAAAGCTGCGAAGCTGCAAGGTTTCGCGGCCTTAAAATTGTCACGCACTTGCCCTAACGGCAGGCGCGGGGCGAGGAAGGGATTGTGTCCGTGTTTCACCGCACTTCGAGATTGTTGCTCCGTCCGATCTGGCCCGAAGACTGGCAAGGCGTTCTGGCAGGCATTGCCGATGAACAGGTGGTGCGCAATCTGGCCAGCGCGCCGTGGCCTTACCGCGAAGATAATGCGCGTGCTTTCGTGGCGGCTGCGCCCGTGCCAAAATTCCCGCGCTGCCTGATCACGCGCGCGGATAGCGGTGCAGTGATTGGCTGCATCGGGATCGATCCGATTGCAGGCGATCCGGCTGCGGCCGAACTCGGTTACTGGATCGCTCGGGAGCACTGGGGGCAAGGCTATGCCACCGAGGCGGGCCACGCAATGATCGCCATGGCGCGCGTGCTGGGCCACACCCTGCTGCAGGCGGCCCATTTCAGCGATAACCCGGCATCGGCGCGCGTGCTGGCCAAGCTCGGCTTTGTCCCCACCGGCACGATCGGCCCACGCTTTTCCTGCGGCCGGGGCGAAACCGCGATGGCGCTTGACCATGCGCTTAATCTTGGTGCTGGCGAGATCGAGGAACGACGCGCGGCCTGAACCTCACTTGCGCCTGCGGGCTTGTTTGCCTTCCGGAAAGCCCTTAGGCGTGAGCTATCATGACTGTCCGAAAGCGTTTGAGCCCCGAAGAATCCCGTCATTCCGCTCTCAAGGCCGCGCGCGCCCTGCTGATCGAAGCCGGGCCGCAGGCCGTCACGCTGAAGGCGGTCTCGGCGCGGATCGGACGAACCCATGCCAATTTGCTGCATCACTTCGGTTCGGCTTCTGGCTTGCAGCGCGCACTCGCCGAACACCTCGCCAAATCGGTGTGCGAGACGATCATTCAGGCGGTCCACGCCAGCCGCGCCGGGCTCGGCAGCCCGCGCGAGGTGGTGGATCTCGCCTTCGATGCCTTCGATCGCGAAGGCGCGGGCGCGCTGACCAGCTGGATGCTGCTCACCGGCAACGAGGATGCGCTTGATCCGATCGTCTCGATGATCCACGATCTGGTTGACGAGATCGCGCCTGAAGAAGCGCAGCACGATATCGCGGCGCGGCGAATCCATCGTGAAACGCTCAGCCTTGTGCTGCTCGCGCTCGGCGATGCGCTGATCGGCGGGGCTTTGGCCAAGTCGCTTGGCCTGCCTCGCGATGCGGCGCGCGTCAGGGCAGAAGCGATGCTGGCGCAGTCGCTCGCCGATTACGAACAGGCCTAGCTTTCCTCTTTTGCGAGCGCGCTGGCCTGCCACTTGGGCAGCATGCTCGCATCAAGGTTTTCCACCCGCAAGTGATCGATTGCCAAGCCGAGTTCCGGATAGGCGGCAACCCGGCGCGCTTCGTCCGAATCGCTGATGGGCACCACCACCAGCCGCCGGTTGACCTTTTGCCGCCAATTCATCCGGGCGGTGTTTTCCTGTCCAACATAACACCCCTTGGTGAAGCTGACGCCGTGCAACTCCACTGCGTTGGTTTCGAGCCACAGGATATCGCCCAGCTCAGCCCGCCCCTCTGGCACGCCAAGGCCGAGGCGATGCGCGAGCCATGCCTTATCGGCGGCCGCGCCTGCGGCAGGGGCGAGCCAGCGCCAGCCCAGTTCGGTAAGGCGCGGATCGGGGACAGCGCCGTCCTGCGGCTGCGGGCTCCAGTGCACGGCAAGGCTCTCGTCACGCGTAATGGTGATCTTGCGGCGCAGGCGATAGAGCGTCAGGCGCTTGGTCAGATCATCGGTGATCGCCGCCTCGCAATCGAGCAAGAGATCGGCCCCTTCACCCCACACGAGAAAATCGAACAGATGCTTGCCCTGCGGGGTCAGCAAGGCGGCGTAGCAGGGCAGGGCACCCGTCACATCATTTGTGACCAGACCTTGCAGGAAAGCGGCGGTATCCTCGCTCTCCTCCTCGGGGGAAAGGCGGATGACGGCTCGCTGGGTGAGATGGGTTGCGCTCATAGGTGACAGATAGGCATGCACAAAGCTAAGGGGAAGGTATGACTGACACGCTCACCATCCGCCGCCCTGATGACTGGCACCTGCACTTTCGCGATGGGGCGATCATGCGGGAGGTAGTGCCCTATACCGCGCGGCAATTCGCCCGGGCGATCGTGATGCCGAACCTCACCCCGCCGGTGACGACGACGGCGCTGGCCGCTGCCTATCGCGAGCGGATCCTTGCCGCGGTGCCTGAAGGTGTGTGGTTCATGCCGCTGATGACGTGCTACCTCACCGACACCACCGATCCCGATGATCTGGCGCGCGGTGCGGCAGAAGGCGTGTTCACCGCTGCCAAGATGTATCCCGCCAATGCCACCACCAATTCGGCGGCCGGCGTTACCAATGTCGAGAAAATCTATCCGGTGCTTGCCCGGATGGAAGCCGAAGACATCGTGCTCTGCATCCATGGCGAGGTCACGGATCACCACGTAGACGTCTTCGACCGTGAAAAAGAGTTCATCGCGCGTCATTTGCGCGCAATTGTGAGCAATTTTCCGCGTCTTCGTGTCGTTTTTGAGCATATCACGACCTCGGATGCGGTGGATTTTGTGATGTCCGCCGGACCCCAGGTTGCCGCGACCATCACGCCGCAGCATCTCCATATCAACCGCAATGCCATGCTGGTGGGCGGCATCCAGCCGCACAATTACTGTCTGCCCGTCGCCAAGCGCGAGACGCACCGGCTGGCGTTGCGCGCGGCGGCGACGAGCGGCAGCCCCAAGTTCTTCCTCGGCACCGACAGCGCGCCGCATCTCAGGAAGGACAAGGAGAGCGCCTGCGGCTGTGCAGGCATTTTCGGAGCGCCCTATGCTCTGGAAAGTTATCTCGCGGTGTTTGACGAGGAAGGTGCGCTCGACAAGTTTGAAGGCTTTGCCTCGCTCCACGGCCCAGCCTTCTACAAGCTGCCGGTCAACGAAGAGAAGATCACCCTGACCCGCGCCGAAGTGGCGGTGCCGCCGATGCTGCATGTAACGGGCGAGGAGATCGTGCCCTGGCACGCCGGGCAGATGCTCGGCTGGAAGCTCGCAGGCTAGGCGGCGCCCGCCACCGCGCGCTTCGCCGCGCGGCTACGCCGCCACAGATCGCCGACAAAGATTGCGACCGCGCTCCAGATCAGCACGAAACTGCCAAGCTGGACGGGCTGCAATTCCTGCTGAAACACCATCAGGCCAAGGAAGAACACGATCGTCGGCGCGAGATACTGGATAAAGCCGAGCGTCGAATATTCCATCCGCCGCGCGGCAATCGCGAACAGCAGCAGCGGCACGGCGGTTACCACGCCCGAGAAGATGATCAGACCGCTCATCCTCAGGTCCTGTCCGAACGCCGAGCCTGCCGGGCTGGCGGCATACCACGCCGCGATACCCACCGAGGGCGCGATCAGGATGGCGCTTTCAATTGTCAGTCCCGGCAGTGATCCGACTGCGACCTGTTTGCGCACAAGGCCATAAAGCGCAAAGCTCAGAGCAAGGCTTAGGCTGATCCACAAGGTCGTGATCGCCCCTGCGGCCAGCAGCGCGACCGCCAACGCAGCCACAGCGACTGCCAGCCATTGCCAGCGCGACAGCCGCTCGCCCAGAAATGCCGTCCCGAGCAGCACATTGAGCAGCGGATTGAGATAATAGCCGATGCTGGCAGCGTAGACCTCGCCCGCCATGATCGCCCAGACATAGACAAACCAGTTGAACCCGATCAGTGCCGCGCTCGCCCCCAGCGCGAGCATGGTGCGGCGGTTGGCAAGTGCTGCGCGCACCTCGGCAAATTGTCTGCGCCACGCCACGATCACGAGGCACAGGGGGAGTGTCCAGATGATCCGCCAGCCCACGAATTCGAAGGGCGGCACGCTCGCGACCAGCATGAGATAAAGCGGCAGAAAGCCCCAGATGAGATAGGCGCCAAGCGCAAAGGGCAGGCCCGACGGGGCAGGCTGCGCTGTATCGAGAGAGGAAGTGGGCGGGGCCATGCTGTGCGCGGGCCTAGGCGGCGCTGCCACGCATGGCAAGCGGCCTTGTTGTGCGATTTTGCTGAACGGTGGCTTGCAGTTCCGATTGTCCTGCATTCAGAATCGGAGGCCTATACATGAACAAGAACAGGGGCTGCGCCGACTGGGCCAAGCCTTCCGGTACATTCCACTTGGGCCATTCCCACCAAATGGCCCCGGCGCGGCCTCCACCAGCCGCGGGAAGCGCTCTTGCCACCTGGTGTGGCAGGGGCGCTTTCATATTTCGGCTCACACGCTTTCGGCTTTGCCAATCGCGCACAGGCGGTGCGGTGTGATCGATCAGCCCTTGAGGCCGAGACCGATATTGGCGCGCGGCTCTTCCATTTCGTTGCTGGCGACCGGATAGGCGCAATAATCCGCCGCGTAATAGGCCGCAGGGCGGTGATTGCCCGAAAGCCCGATCCCGCCGAACGGCGCGGCCGAGGATGCGCCATTGGTCGGACGGTTCCAGTTGATGATCCCTGCACGGATATTCGCCCAGAACCGCCCGTAATCCTCAGGGCTCCCGCCAATGAGCGAGGCGGAGAGGCCAAAGCGGGTGTTGTTCGCCTCGGCAATCGCGCTGTCGAGATCGGGCACGCGGATCACTTGCAGCAGCGGACCGAACAATTCGATATCGGGGCGATCCGGCACATCGGTCACATCGATGATGCCAGGGATCAGAAACGGCAGGTCGGGATAGAGCCGGCGCATATGAGCCAGCGGCTTGCCACCGGCGGTGATCAGCGCAAGGAAGCTCTCCATCAGAAGGTCGGCGGTCTGGTTGTCGATCACCGGGCCCATGAACGGTTGCTGCCCGGCGAGCGGATCACCGATGATCAGCTTGCGCGTAAGCGCGAGCAATTCGGTCATCAGATCATCATACATGCTTTCGATCACGATGAGGCGACGGGCGGCGGTGCAGCGCTGGCCCGCACTCGTAAATGCCGATTGCACGATCAGTACGGCGGCATCTTCAAGCTTGCGCGTATCGGTGACGACAATCGGATTGTTGCCGCCCATCTCGAGCGCGACGATCTTGCCCGGATTGTTTGCCAGCTTGCGGTTGATCGCAATGCCGACCTGGGCAGACCCGGTGAACAGCACGCCATCCGTACCGGGATGAGCGACCAGCGCCTTGCCTTCGTCCGGGCCGCCGATCACCACCTGCGCCACATCCTGCGGGATGCCAGAACGGTGCATGAAACCGATCAGCGCTTCCCCCACCGCCGGGGTTTTCTCCGATGGTTTCAGCAGCACAGCATTCCCTGCGATCAGCGCCGGTATGATGTGGCCATTGGGCAGGTGCGCGGGGAAATTGTAAGGCCCCAGCACGGCCATCACGCCGTGCGGTTTGTGCCTCAGGGCGGTGCTGCCATTCAGCGCGCTATCATGCTTTTTCTTGCCCGTGCGTTCGGCATAGGCCTGCACCGAGATATCGACCTTGTTCACCACCGCATCGACTTCAGTGCGCGCTTCCCACAAGGGCTTGCCCGCCTCGCGCGCGATCAGTTCTGCAAAACCTTCGGCTTCGCGTTTGACTTCGTTGGCAAAGCTGCGGACGCGTTCGATGCGTTCCGACGGAGACAACGCTGCCCATTCCGGCCAGGCACGCCGGGCCCGGCTGACCGCATCGTCGACATCGCTAAAGGTTCCGCGCCACAATTCCTCGCCGCTGGCCGGTTCATAGGAAATAAGCGTTTGTGCCGTCACTGCCTACCTGCTGCGTTGTTTCCGTGTGCCGCCTCGGCCAACAGGCTATCGCCCGCTCCCGCCCTTGCGCGGCCTTACAATCAGGCCTTGGAAAAAGATAGGGTGCTAAAGGTGACCGGGTGGCTCTGGCGGGGTGCCGTGGGCCTCGCCCATCCGGCGGATCGCGGCGATCTTGTCATGGAGCGGCTGCCAATCGTCGTGTTCGTCAATGGCGGCCCAGATGGCCTCGACCTCGTCGATCAGGAGCGATTGAGGGGTCTCTTCAGCCCAGTAAGGATGACTTGCGTCTGTGGGCGTATAGCGGGTGAGCGCGGCGGCATGTTCGCTCCCGGCCAGCTCTGCCAAGCGCCCCGCGCGATGGCGGAAAAAGAACGCATCGGGCCCAAGTTCGCCTGCCCGCATGTCCTGTTCGCACAGCGCGACAAGCTGCGCGTCCTCGTCGGTGCTATGGGGTTGAAGCCCCAGCCGCCATAGCCAGCGCCGGGTGATCGCCTCCATGTAAAGCGGGCCGAACCGTTCGAGCGCGGCAATCAGCGGCGGGCTATCGGCCAGCAATCGGAGCGCCACCGCGAATTGTCCGCAATTCCAGTGCAGCGCTTCGGGCTGACGACCAAAGGAATAGAGCCCGCCATGATCGAAATAGGCCGCCGTGAAGCTTTGATCCCATGTGGGCAGCCAGCGCCACGGACCATAATCGAAGCTTTCGCCGGTGACGTTCATGTTATCGGTGTTGAGCACCCCGTGGACAAAGCCCGCCACCATGTAGCTTGCCGCCAGATCGGCCATCCGCTCAACCACCTGATGCATCAACCGCACCGCTGGCTCGTCGCGGCCCGGCGCATCGGCTGGCGGCTGCGGGCCGGGGAAGCGGGCAAGGCAATACTCGACCAGCTCTGCCATCTGATCACGCTCCTCCAGCGCGAGCAGCCGCTGGAAGGTGCCGATGCGAATATGCGAATGGCTGAGCCGCACCAGCACAGCCGAGCGCGTGGGTGAGGGCTCATCATTGCGCCACAATTGTTCGCCCGTCTCGATCACCGAGAAGGTTTTCGAGGTGTTGACGCCGAGCGCTTCGAGCATTTCGGTGGCGAGAATCTCGCGCACTGCGCCTTTGAGCGTCAGCCGCCCGTCGCCCGAACGGCTGAAGGGTGTGCGGCCCGATCCTTTGGTGCCGAGATCAAGCAAGCGGCCCTGCTCATCGCGCATCTGGGCAAACAGGAACCCGCGCCCGTCGCCGATCTCGGGATTGTACACGCGAAACTGGTGGCCGTGATATTTGAGCGCAAGCGGCTGCGGCAGATTGTCAGGCAGCGGAGCAAACCGGCCGAAATGCTGCGCCCATGTCGCATCATCGAGGCTGGCAAGCCCGACGCTCGCCGCCGCGCGATCATTGCGCCAGCGCAGTTGCGTCTCGGGAAAGTCAGCCGCAGCAACCGGGCTGCCCAGCCATTCGGCCAGTGCAAGGATCGCGGGATCGGGTTGATAGGGATGGGGTGAATTGGATTGTTGCGCCGCGCCGTTCATCCCGCGATAGTGGGCCGAAGAATCCGGCGGTGCAAGCTGGCAAGATCTGCCACACTCCCCGACCGCCCGCATTCACCAGGGAACTACGCCGCTCATGGCCGCCAGATATGAAGATTGCAGCTGGACCAGCGCTGATGGTCTTACCTTGCATTATCGCGATTACGCCGCGCCCGAAGGCACCAATGCCCTTCCGGTGCTGTGCCTGCACGGGCTGACCCGCAACGCCCGCGACTTTGCTTTGCTGGCCGAACACCTTTCGGCGACCCGGCGCGTGATTGTGCCCGAGATGCGCGGGCGCGGGCAAAGCGATTACGCGCCCAATTCGGACACCTACTCGCCGGTTACCTATGTCGCCGATGTCGAGAAACTTCTCGCCGAGCAGGGCATCACGCGCTTTGTCGTGGTCGGTACCTCGATGGGCGGGCTGATGACGATGCTCATGGCGCAAGGCGCGCCGGGGCGTATGGCAGCGGTGGTGATGAATGATATCGGGCCGGAAGTGGATGCGGCGGGCCTTGCGCGCATTTCGGGCTATGTCGGGCAGGGGCGTTCCTATCCCACCTGGATCCATGCCGCGCGCAGCCTTGCCGAGGTTCATGGCGCAGCCTTTCCCGATTACGATCTCGACATGTGGCTTGATATGGCCAAGCGCACCATGGTGGTGACGCAGAACGGGCGGATCAGTTATGATTACGACATGGCTATCGCCGAGCCTTTCGCGAAGCCCGGTAATGCTGCACCGCCCAATCTGTGGCTCGCCTTCGAGGCGCTGCGCGGCGTACCGATGCTGCTGGTGCGCGGCGCGTTGAGCGATCTCCTTTCGCCCGCCACGGTCACGCAGATGCAGACCCGCAATCCGGCGATGCAGGTGATCACCGTGCCGCGCGTGGGCCATGCCCCGACACTTGATGAGCCGGAGGTGGTTGCAGCGATCGATGCGCTGTTTGCCGGGGTGGAATGAGCCAGGCTCCCTCGCCCCCGTTGCGCATCCTGCATTGCTTTTCCTCCTTCGCAGCGGATGACAAGGCACCGCGCGCGGCCGTGCTTATGAATGCGTTCGGTGCGGAGGCCGAGCACACCATCGTTTCCGCCGATCCTGAGGCGGTAACAGGGCGCGCGCACATTGCGACCGGAGTTAAGGTGCGTTTCCTGCGCGACTTTCCCGCCCTTGCGGGAAGGCCCACACCCGGCCGGCTGGTCGGGCTGGCACAGGCGATGAAGCCGTATGATCTGATATGCACCTATGATTGGGGTGCGATCGATGCAACGATGGCCCACGGGGTTTTCGCAGCGAATCTCGGCTTGCCACCGTTGATCCATCACGAGGATCGTCTTGACGCGGTCGAGTCCGAACGGTTGAAACCCACGCGCAACTGGTATCGTCGCGCTGCATTGCGCGATGCGAACAAGCTGGTGGTGCCCAGCCGTTTCATGGAGAAAATCGCGCTGCATGCATGGCAGCAGCCGCCTGCCCGAATTGCTCGCATTGCCCCTGGCATCGACACCGGAGCCTTTTCATCGCCGCCTGATCCGAATGCGCTGCGCGTAATCAAGCGGCCCGGCGAACGCTGGGTTGGCACGCTGGCGGCCCTGACACCCGAACAGCAGTTGCCGTTACTGGTCGAAGCGATGCAGGCCCTGACCGAGGAATGGCATCTGGTGATTGCGGGTGAAGGGCCCGAACGCGAAACGATCCGCGCGCGTGCAGCCGAGCTTGAACTCAGCCACCGTGTGCATCTGGCAGGCGCGATTGCCGAACCGCAGCGAATCATCGGGTTGTTCGACATTTTTGCGCTGTCCTCACGCGGGGAACATTCTCCGCTTGCCGTGGCAGAGGCGATGGCAGCGGGGCTTCCAGTGGCCGCGCCCGATGTTGGTGATATCCGCGCCATGGTGGCCGAGCCCAACCGCCCTTATATTGCATTGCCGGGGGATGCAGCGGCGCTTGGTCAGATGCTTGCCGATCTGGCCGGGAATGAATCGCTGCGTGGCATGATCGGCGCTGCCAATCGTGCCCGGGCATGTGCCGAATATTCCGCCGAGCAGATGATTGCGCGTTACCGCGAAGTGTACTGGCAGGCCGCCCGTCGCCCAAGCTGAACGTGCCCTTCACGACCCGTTCAAGCATGCAACCCTAGCGCTCCGTCATGCTTGTAACGCAATCACAGCCGATGCGGCATTGCGGAAGGGCTGGCAGGGGCCTAAAGACCGCGCAAATTCAGCAGCGCTCGTGCGCCCGTGCTTGATCAGAGGATTTGACGCCAAGTGGCACGCAATTTGACCAGATCATCTTCCAAAGGTTCTTCCGGCGATGGCCCGGATGGCACGCCCAGCCACGAGGATGAAATCCTCATCCGCGAGATCGACGATGCGGTGCGGCAGGATGATGCGCTGAACTTTGCAAAGAAGTACGGCGCAGCGGTTATTGGTCTGGTGGTGGCCGGACTGGCCGGGCTCGGCGGCTATCTGTGGTGGGATGCCAGCCGCGAAAGCAAGCTTGAGGCTCAGTCCGAAACGATCATCAGCGCGCTTGATCTTGCCGGAGCAAATGATTTCAAGAGCGCGGGCGAAAAGGTCGATCCGTTGCTGGCCGATGGTAGCCCGGCGGCGCGCGCTGCGGCGCGCTTCATTCAGGCTGGCGCCGCGCTCGAGGCTGGCAATGATGCCAAGGCGATCGAGATTTATGCGGGCGTTGTCTCGGATGAAAAGGCACCCCAGGCGCTGCGCGATCTGGCGCTGGTGCGCGAGGTGTCCGTCAGCTTTGACCAGCGCAAGCCTGCCGATGTTATCGCGCGGCTCAAGCCGCTGGCTGTGCCGGGCAATCCGCTGTTCGGCAGTGCGGCTGAATTGACTGCGATGGCGCACCTTGAGGCGGGCAACCGCCGCGAGGCAGGCGCCTTGTTTGCCGCCATTGCCAAGGATGAGGCGATGCCTGAAACCCTGCGCTCGCGCGCGCGGCAGATGGCTGGCCTGCTTGGTGTGGACGCAATTGTTGATGTAACGAAATTGCTCAAGGACGAAGGGGTGGTTACGTCCGAGGGGGATAGCAGGAGCAGCGCTCTTGCCGATTAAGGGCTGAGGTTGGACGGATTGATGAGCAGAATTGCACACTACGGGCGTCTTGCGCTCGCCGCGGGGCTGTTGGCCACTGCGCTTACCGGTTGCGGCGGCAAGGGGGACAAGAAAGTCACGCCTACAGTCGGTCAGCGTGTTCCGATCCTCTCGCGCATCGAAAGCGGCGCCGAGGTTGATCGTGCACTTGCCAGCGTTTCGATCGTGCTCCCGCCCGAGCGGCGCAACGCCGAATGGGCGCAGGTCGGCGGCAATGCCGCGAAGTCCTATGGCCACCTTGCGCTTGCGGCGGATCCGGCGAAGGTATGGACAGCCAAGGTCGAAGGCTCGACCAGTCGCGTGCGCCTCGGTGCATCGCCTGTGGTCGGCAGCGACATGCTGTTCGTTGTCGGATCGGACGGCACGATTCATGCCTTTGATAAGGCAACCGGCGCGCGCCAGTGGGACTCCAAATCAGTCATCACCAAAGGCACGCAGGCTTCGGCCTTCGGCGGTGGGGTGAGCTATGAGAACGGCCGTCTCTATGCCACCAACGGGCTGGGCGAGGCCAAGGCGCTGGATGCCAAGACTGGCGAAGTGCTGTGGCAAGTCACGCCTGCCGGGCCGCTGCGCGGTTCGCCCACCATCGCCTTTGGCGAGGTGTTCGTGATGACACAGGACAATCAGATCATCGCGCTCAGCGCCAAGGACGGGGCTGTGAACTGGCTGGAAACCGCTTCTACCACGCAGTCGGGCGTGTTTGGTGTGGCGGCCCCTGCCGCCGGGCAAGGCACCGTAATCGCAGGATTTTCGAGCGGAGAGCTGAACGCTTATCGCTATGAGAACGGACGCATCCTGTGGTCGGATGCGCTTTCGCGCACCAATATCTCTACCGCCGTCAGTTCGCTCACCGATATCGACGCTGATCCGATCATTGATTCCGGTCGTGTTTATGCACTCGGGCAGGGCGGACGCATGGCCGCTTACGAGCTGCTATCAGGCCAGCGCATCTGGGAGCTTAACCTTGCGGGCATTTCCACGCCGGCGATTGCGGGTGAATGGATTTTCACGCTGACCGATGATGGCCGCTTGCTGGCGATTGCGCGGTCTTCGGGCAGGGTGCGGTGGATTTCCCAGCTTCAGCGCTTCAAGAACGAGAAGAAGCGCGAAAACCCGATCTTCTGGACGGGGCCTGTGCTGGCAGGCGGCAATCTGTGGGTCGCCAGCTCGCGCGGGGAATTGTGGAAGGTGAATGCCATCTCGGGCGAAGCAAGCTTTTTCGCCGATGTGAAGCAGCCTGTCAGCCTCCCGCCAATTGTTGCCGACGGTTATCTCTATATCATTGATGATTCCGGCGTGATCCACGCGTTCAGATAGGGCGCGTCACATCACCGGAGCGCCATCATCGGCGTGATACTTGATCGCCTCGATAATGGTGAAATCGGCTCCTGCAATGGCCGCGCCGAAAGCAGCCATGTGGGGGGTGGCGAAGTGCGCTGCGAGCGCGGCTTCATCCTGCCATTTCTCGACAATGTGCAGCACTGTCGGGTCCAGCACATCGATGGTGAAGCTGTAGGCAATGCAGCCTTCCTCGGCGTTGGAGGCGGCCACCATATCGGCAATCGCGCCGCGTATTGCGTCCAGCGCGCCTTCGCCCAGTTTGGCCTTGGCCAGTACGATCAACATTTCTGCGGTCTCCTTCGCAATCAGAAGGATTGTTCGTAGACGCGGGTGATGTCGCCGCTCCACTCCCCATTATAGGCATCAAGCAGGCGCTGGGCGGGCACTTTCCCGCTGGCAACGATTTCATCGAGCGTTTCGAGGTAACCGGTTTCGTTGTCGCCGCTGGCGTTCAATTGCCCGCGCGCGGCAAGGCCGCTGTGCGCGATCCTGAGCACTTCGCGCGCGACATCGCGCAAGGTGCCGCCGCCCGGTGCGGGCGCATCCAGCGCAAGGCGCGGCGCGTCGTGCCGCAATTGCTCGCGCGCCTCCATCGACCAGCCCTTGACCAGATCCCAAGCCGCATCGAGCGCGCCCTGATCATAGAGCAGGCCAACCCAGAACGCAGGCAGGGCGCAGATCCGGTTCCACGGGCCCCCGTCCGCGCCGCGCATTTCAAGGAAACTTTTGAGGCGCACTTCGGGAAAGGCGGTCGAAAGGTGATCCCACCAGTCGCTTTGCGTCGGTCGCTCTCCGGGCAGCACCGACAGTTTGCCATCAAGGAAATCGCGGAAGGAGAGGCCAGCCGCGTCAATGTATTTCCCGTCGCGGAAGACGAAATACATCGGCACATCCAGCATGTAATCCACCCAGCGCTGGTAGCCGAAGCCATCCTCGAACACGAAGGGCAGCATCCCGGTGCGCGCGGGATCGGTGTCTGACCAGATGTGCGAGCGGTAGGACAGGAACCCGTTGGGCTTGCCTTCGGTGAAGGGCGAATTGGCGAACAGCGCGGTTGCCAGCGGTTGCAGCGCGAGGCCGACCCGGAATTTCTGCACCATGTCAGCTTCGGATGAATAGTCGAGGTTGACCTGGATGGTGCAAGTGCGCAGCATCATGTCGAGGCCCATGGTGCCGACACGCGGCATGTGGCGCAGCATGATGTCATAACGGCCCTTGGGCATGATCGGCAGTTCGGCCCGCGTCTTGTCCGGCCACATGCCAAGGCCGAGATAGCCCGCGCCGCATTTCTCGCCGATCGCTTTCACCTGTTCGAGATGCCGCCCGGTTTCCGCGCAGGTCTGGTGCAGGTTGACGAGCGGCGCGCCCGACAGTTCGAGCTGGCCGGCAGGTTCGAGGCTGACAGCGCCATCGGCACCTTTCAGCGCGATGACATTGCCGCCCTCTTCCACCGGGGTCCAACCGAATTCGGTCAGCCCCATCAGCAGATCGCGGATGCCGCAAGGCTCGTCATAGGACGGTGCGCGGTGATCGGATTTCTTGTAGACGAGCTTTTCATGCTCGGTCCCGATGCGCCATTGATCCTTGGGTTTTTCGCCCTTGACCATCGGCGTGACCAACTGATCGAGACTCTCGATGATCGGATCGTCAGCCGTGGTTGCTTCGCGCGTGCTCATCGAGAATATGCCCCTGTCTGGCCGGTTGCCTTAGAAAACTGGTTGGCATGTGGGAAGCGCAAAACCGCTTTGTAAGAGGCGCGCGGGTTACCAGTCTCCGCTGGCCGCCATCCACACCGCCAGCGCGGCGATGGCGGCGGTTTCGCCGCGCAGGATACGAGGGCCAAGGCTGATGGGCCGTGCAGCGGGATGGGCGCGGATCGCAGCGCGTTCCGCCTCGTCAAAGCCGCCTTCCGGGCCGATCAGGATCGCGGCTGGGCCGTGATGCGCAGCAAAGGCGCTGACCGCTGGCTCGCCACCTGTCTCGTCAGCAAAGAACAGCGCGCGTTCTGTCGGCCAATCGGCAAGCAGCGCTGCGAGCTTCACCGGCTCGGCAAGCTCGGGAAGCGAGGTGCGGGCGCATTGTTCAGCGGCCTCGATGGTAAGCGTGCGCGCGCGCTCCGTATTCAGTTTGTCCGCCACGCATCGCCGGGTAACGACAGGCTGGATGCGCGCGGCGCCGAGTTCCGTCGCTTTTTCGAGCACGAGGTCGAAACGGTCTTTCTTGAGCAGCGCGGGGCACAGCCACAGATCGGGCACCGCTTCGCGCGGGCGGAGCATTTCAGCCACCTCGAGCATCACCTCGCGCTTGCCTGCATCCTGCACCCGCGCGGCCCATTCGCCAGTGAGATTGTCGCACAGGATCACCGCATCGCCAGCGGCCACGCGCATCACGCGGGCCAGGTAATGCGCCTGTGGCCCATCTATCACCACGGCAGCACCGCCGCACAACTCCTGTTCGACAAACAGGCGGGGCGCACTTTTCGGAGGCCATGCAGGTATAGCGGGCATGGCTTTGCACTAGGCGCGTGGCACGCTAGGGGGCAAGACATGTCTGCACGCACCGCACAATTCCTGATAGCTGTCGTCTTTCTGGCGCTGGGAGGCTGGGCGCTGTTCGCGCCCGCCAACGTGATCTCGCTCGCGGTGACGGAAGCCTACCGTGACGATACCTTCCTCACGCGCTTCACCATGGCCTGTTTTGGTGCACAAGCTGTCCTGTTCGGGCTGATGACCCTCGCAGTGCGTTGGAGTGCGCGCGGATTTGTCGTGTTTGCGTTGCTGCTGCTGCCTTTCTTCGGCTTCAACTGGTACTTCCATTACAAGGTACCCGTTCTCACCTCGATAGGGATGCTCGACTTTGCCGGTAACATCACGATGTTGGCGCTTGCTCTAATCGGTTGGCGAGCTGCGAGGATGGCGGAGGCGGTTGCGTGACTGAAGATATCGTCCCCGATAGCGAGCATAAGGGATTTGTCGCGCGCCTGCCGCAAGGCCTGCGCGATCTCGCGCTGCTCGCGCGGTTTGATCGCCCGATCGGCTGGTGGCTGTTGTTCTGGCCCTGCGTCTTCGGGGTGTGGCTGACGGGAGAGGGTGTGCAGCTTGCGCTGCTTGGCTGGTTGTTGCTCGGGGCCATCGCGATGCGCGGAGCGGGCTGCGTGTATAATGACATCGTTGATGCTGATCTCGATGCCAAGGTCGCTCGCACTGCCGCGCGGCCCGTGGCGAGCGGGCGGGTGTCAAAAAAAGCCGCGTGGAGCTGGCTGATTGCGCTTAGTCTGGTGGGCTTCATCGTGCTGCTGCAATTGCGCTGGGAGGCGCAGCTGGTGGCGCTCGCCAGCCTTGCGCTGGTCGCAGCCTATCCCTTTATGAAGCGCGTCACGTGGTGGCCGCAGGCGTGGCTCGGCATGGTCTTCAACTGGGGCCTGCTGGTGGGGTGGAGCGAACTCAGGCTCGACAACCTTGGCGCGCTGGCGGCGATCTATGCCGGGTGCATCTGCTGGGTGATCGGGTACGATACGATTTATGCGCTGCAAGACCGCGAGGATGATGCGCTGGTCGGAATCCGTTCGTCAGCGCTCGCCATGGGCGGCAAGGTGATAGGCGGGATCGCGGCCTTCTATGCCGCCGCCATTGGCCTGTGGGGGCTGGGCGTGTGGCTGTACCGGCCTGATCCGCTGGCGCTGCTCGCGCTGGTGCCCGTGGCCGCGCATCTCGGCTGGCAAGTGGCAACGCTTGATCCCGATGATGCCGAAAATCCGCTCGCCCGGTTCCGTTCCAACCGGCTGGCAGGCGCCCTGATGGCGGCAGCGTGTTTCGTGGTGGGTAACGCTTAATCCTCGGGCTTGAGTGACGGATCGAGATCGCGTGGGCGCATGAAGTGGACGACTTCGGCGCAGTATTTTTTCAACTGCGACCAATGCTCGATATCGCATTCCAGCACGGCGTAGGCCGCGGTCGGGAACTTCACCACCGCCTCCTTGAACAAGGCGTTTTCCTTGCCCGGTGCGACCAGTTCGAGCAGCACATCCTGCAAGCCCGGATTGTGGCCGACAATGAGAACGGAATCGACTTCGTCCGCCCCTTTGCCGGCGTGAGCTTCGATCGTTTCGATAATTGTATCGTAGCTGGCGAGGTAAAGCCGCTGGTCCAGCACGGCTTCCTGCGGCAATTGGGCGCCTTCCAGCGTCAGCGTAACGCGCGCCGCCGGGCTTGCCAGCACCATATCCCATGCCGGCCCATGTTCGCGGATATGCCGCCCGATAACCCGTGCGCCCTTGCGTCCGCGTGCGTTCAGCCCCCGGTCGAAATCGCGCTGCGCCGTATCGTCCCAATCGGACTTGGCGTGGCGCAGAAGACCGAGGGTTTTCATGTCAGGCGCTCTCCGTTGGCGGCGTGGGCCGCACCGGAGCGGTCCGGCGCGACATCGGCCTTCGAAACACCAGCGGCGAGCCGTTGTAAAGCCTCATCAAGCGTCAGGCGCAAAACCGGGGTGCCTTCGGGGAAGGCGGATAGCAGCCTTGTCGGAAAGGCTGATGACAGCACGATGAAGTGCCCGGCATCATCCCTCGAACGGATCAGGCGGCCAAAGGCCTGCGCCAGCTTGGCGCGTATGATCCTGTCATCATAGGCGCTGCCACCATGCGCCGCGCGGCGTGCCTTGTGCAGGATATCGGGACGCGGCCACGGAACCTGTTCAAGCACCACGCAGCGCAGCGATTCGCCCGGCACATCCACCCCGTCGCGCAGCGCATCCGTGCCCAGCAGGCTCGCGCGCTGATCATCGCGGAAAATGTCGACGAGCGTGCCGGTGTCGATCGGATCGACATGCTGGGCATAGACGGCAAGGCCCACGCGCGCCAAGCGATCGGCAATCCGGCCATAGACCGCGCGCAGCCGCCGGATCGCGGTGAACAGGCCAAGCACCCCGCCGCCGCTCGCCTCGATGATCCGCGCATAGGCGCCTGCCAGCGCAGGCAGATCGCCTTTCCTGATGTCAGTGATGATGAGCACTTCGGCGCGGCCCGCGTAGTCGAACGGGCTGGAAGCGGCCGAGAGCAGCGGGCGCGCCTCGATATGCGCCGCGCCTGATCGTGCAATCGCGCTGGCCCACTGCGCATCTTCATCGCCGCTGTCGATCCGGTCGGTCAGAGTCGCGCTGGTCAGCATCACGCCGTGCGCCTGTTCGAGCACGACGCGGGCAAAGGGTTTCATCGGGTCGAGCCAGCGGCGGTGGATGGCAATATCGAATTCGCGCGCCTCGGAACGATCCACCGCGAGCCAGTCAACGAATTCAGGATCAACCGGGCCGCCCAGACGGGCGAGCAGGGCTTCCCACGCGGCCAGCAGATCGATCCGCCAGCCGAGCGCAAAGCGTGCTCCTTCGATCCGTGCGCGGCCTTGCGCATCAAGCCAGTCGGGCGGATCAGCCAGCACCGCTTCAAGCCTGCCGCCGAGCCGGATCAACGGCACGCGGATGCTGGCGAGCGCATCGGCGGCGCCCATTGCCGCTTCGATGACTTCGCCGGGCAGGTCGGCGGCTTCGGTTTCGATGCCGTAACCCTGATCGAGCGCGCCGCTTTCATCGCGGGCATAGGTGACCGTGCGCACCGCCGACAGCAGCGCTTCGACGGGACCGAACGGATTGCCTTCGTGGATGCGGGCGAGCCAGCCGTCGGAGGGTAGCAATTGCGCGGCCTTCACGGCCGCAGCGATGGCTTCGCCGCCCGCTTCGTCATAGCTGGCGACATCGGCCAGCCGTGCCGCCAGACCGCGCCGGCGCCCGCGCCCTTCGCGCTCGGGGCCGGTGAGCCACCGCTTCAGCTCGATCGCTTCCTGCGCCGAAAGCGTGGCGGCAAAGGTCGAATCGGCGGCATCGAACACATGGTGGCCTTCATCGAAGATCAGCCGTGTCGGGCGCTGGGCGGGATCGCGGGCACGCGCGGCGTTGACCATCACCAGCGCATGATTGGCGATGACGAGATCGGCCTGCGCGCTCGCCCGCGCTGCACGCTCGATGAAGCATTTGCGGTAATGCGGGCAGCCCGCATAGATGCACTCCCCACGGCTGTCTGTGAGCGAGGCGATGCCGCGCTTCCTGAACAGCGTGCCGAGCCAGCCCGGCAGATCGCCGCCGATCATGTCGCCATCGCTGCTGAACGCGGCCCAGCGCGCCACCAGGTGCGCAAGGATCGCCGGCCGCCCGGCAAAGCCGCCTTGAAGCGCGTCTTCAAGGTTGAGCAGGCAGAGGTAATTCTCGCGCCCCTTGCGCACCACCACAGGCGGCGAGCCATCTGCGCGCTTCATCGGCCATGCCCGGCGGCTTTCGCGACGAAGCTGGCGTTGCAGGTTCTTGGTGAAGGTCGATACCCACACTGTCCCGCCCGATGCCTTGGCCCACAGCGAAGCGGGCGCGAGATAGCCGAGTGTCTTGCCGATACCCGTACCCGCCTGTGCCAGTGCAAGGTGGGGCACGCCGCGCTCGGCGCGGGGCGCAAAGATGCGCGCGGCGTCCTGCGTGTAGGCGCGCTGGCCGTCGCGCTGTTCGGCGTCGCTTCCCGTCAGGCGGGCGAGTTCGGCCAGCACATCGGTGGGAGCCAGATCGACCTGGCGCGGGGCGGGGCGCTCGGGCGCTTCCTCCCATTCGGGCAGGGTGGCAAACAGCCAGCGTTCCGCTGTTGTCGGTCTTGCAACATGGGGTTTGAGCACTTGCGCCCACGGCCAGCGTAGCCGTTCGAGCGATTGCAGCGCGCTCCACGCGCCTTCGCGTTCGAACCATTCGGCATCGCTGACCGCCGCGATCAGGGCGCCTGCCGCCTGCTGGAGCAGGGCTGGCACATCGGCATCACCGACGGGCACGGGCAGGCCGAGCGCTTCCGCCAGTCCGCGCGGGGTTGGCACGCAGAAGCGGGCAGGGTGGACAAAAGCAAAGGCCTCAAGCAGGTCCAACCCCGAAAGATCAGGATAGCCGAGACGCGCGGCCACCAGCGGCGCATTGATCAGCAGCACGGGCGTATCGGCCGCCGCCATGATTGCCTCGCCCTTGGCAATCGCACTGGTCGCGCCATCGCCCGCCCGCAGCCACGTGCCACCATGGCTGGCGTGCAATGCGGGCAGATTGACTTGGGGCAGATCGGTTGGCGGAGAGGACACGCCAGCGACCCTAAGGGCTCGCTCAGGCCGCGTAAACGCGCTGCGTCCGGTTTTGCCGTGGTTATTCGCTTGAAGTGCGCCGCTGCCTCTGTCTATGCGCTGCGCATTATGTTGACCGATGATCTGATCGCCGCCGCCCGTGTGTCCAAGGCCTGGCCGTTCCAGGAAGCGATGAAGCTGGTGAAGCGCTATCCCGATGGCAAGCGCGGCCCCGATGGCGCGCTCGTGCCGGTGTTGTTCGAAACCGGCTATGGCCCGTCAGGCCTGCCGCACATCGGTACCTTTCAGGAAGTGCTGCGCACCACGCTGGTGCGGCGCGCCTATGAAGTGCTGACCGGCGGTGCGCCGACGCGGCTCGTCGCTTTCAGCGATGATATGGACGGCCTGCGCAAGGTGCCGGACAATGTGCCGAACAAGGACTTGCTCACCGCCAATCTCGGCAAGCCGCTGACACGCATTCCCGATCCGTTCGGCACGCATGAAAGCTTTGCCCATCACAACAATGCGCGGCTCTGCGCATTCCTCGATCAGTTCGGGTTCGATTACGAATTCGTCTCGGCTTCGGACTGCTACAATGGCGGGGAGTTCGACGAGGCACTCAGGCAGGTCCTGCGGCACTATGATGCGATCATGGACATCATGTTGCCGACCTTGCGCGAGGAACGCCGTCGCACCTATTCGCCGGTGCTCCCCGTCAGCCCGACCAGCGGCGTGGTGCTGCAAGTCCCGGTCGAAGTCGTCGATGCCGAAGCGGGTATCGTGCGCTTCGAGGATGAGGGGCGCACCATCGAACACTGCATCTTCGGCGGGCAGGCCAAGCTGCAATGGAAGGTCGACTGGGCGATGCGCTGGTTTGCGCTCGGCGTCGATTACGAGATGTGCGGCAAGGATCTCACCGACAGCGTCACCCAGTCGGGCAAGATCGTGCGCGAGCTTGGCGGGCGCAAGCCCGAAGGCCTGATCTACGAGCTGTTCCTTGATGCCAAGGGCGAAAAGATTTCCAAGTCCAAGGGCAATGGCCTCTCGATTGATGAATGGCTGACCTATGGCAGCGAGGAATCACTCGGTTTCTACATCTTCCGCGAGCCCAAGAGCGCCAAGCAATTGCATGTCGGCGTGATCCCCAAGGCGATCGATGAATACTGGCAATTCCGCGCGAGCCTTGCCGAACAGCCGCTCGACAAGAAGCTTGGCAATCCGGTGTGGCACCTGCTGTCTGCCAATGCGACAGCGCTGGGTGAAAATCCGGCGGGAACAGGCGAAAGCCTTCCCGTCCCGTTCAGCCTGCTGCTCAATCTGGTGGGCGTGCTGGGGGCCGGGGCAACCCGTGAGGCCGTGTGGTCATACCTTGGCAATTACATCGCTGATGCTGATCCCGCAGCGCATCCGGCGCTGGATGATCTGGTGGGCAAGGCGCTTGCCTATAATCGCGATTTCATTGCGCCGACGCTGGTGAAGCGCGCGCCGGTGGGCAGCGAGATCGCCGCCTTGCAGGCGCTGGATGCCGCGCTGGCGCAGGCTCCGGCCGATATGTCGGCGGAGGATTTGCAAACGACTGTCTACGAGATTGGCAAGCGCGAGGAATTCGGGTTCGAATCCCTGCGCGACTGGTTCCGCGCTCTCTACGAAACCCTGCTTGGCAGCGAACAGGGCCCGCGCATGGGCAGCTTTATCGCGCTCTACGGGATCGGGCCGAGCCGCGCACTGATTGCCGAGGCGCTGGCGAAAGCGTGATCCCTACCGCCACGGGCGCGTGCGATACCACTTGGTGATGACATATTTGGCACCGCGCACCACCGGCGTTCCGGCATGCATAGTATCGACATTGGGCGTCCCGTCGGGATGAGCATTGTTCCAGACCATCAGCACGCCGGGCTTGGGCTCGATCGACATCCCGACATGGGTGAAATGAGTCTCCCCGCCTTCCTCGACCGTGTTGAGATAAGCCATCGCGGTCCATGATCGCTGCCCGCCGCGCGCCTTTTCGAGCGGCCAGTATTTCTCGCTGGTGTAGAACCAGTCATTATGCGGTTTGAACTGCTGGCCGGGCAGATAGCGCTGGCCTTGCACGAATTCGCCGAACGCGGGCTCAATCCCGAGCAGATCGTCAATCCGCCGGGAAATGCCGCGCACAAAGCTGTCGCCCGGATCAAGGTCGCCTGAGAACGAGGTGCGGAACCCGCTCCCGTAATCCAGCTCATGCAAGCTTGATGGCCGCGCCACATCATCGATCATCGTGCATAGCCGCTCGCATTCGGCGGGGCTGAGAAAATCGCCGATGGCAAAGATTTCTGCCTTGTCGGTCGGCACCGTGTAGACGGCCGGATCGCTCGCCAGCCGGGTGCGCACCAGCACGCCGATCTCTGCCAGCGCAGCCTGATCGGCGATTTCTTCTGAAGCAGTTTGGGGTTCAGCCATGGCGCGGTGCATACCGTGGGCCTGCGCGTGCTGGCAAGCTTGCGCTGCGCCCTCCGCGTGATACTTTCCGCGCAAAACAAGGGTCGCACGGGGAGGGACAGGACATGGGCATTGGTCAGAAGACGAAGTATTCGGGGCTCGCGATGGCGCTGCACTGGTTGGTGGGGATTGCCGTCATCGTCAGCTGGCGGATCGCGGAGGCCGCCGAGGCTGAGCCAACCCGCGAGCTGCGCAGCGAAATCATGGGCAATCACTTCGCGCTCGGCGTGGTCATCTTTTCATTGGTAGCCCTGCGGTTTGTCTGGCGGATGCTCAGCCCGCCGCCTCCTCCAAGCCCGCATCACGCCGCGTGGGAGCGGGTGCTGGCCCGCGTGACGCATGGCCTCATCTACACATTGCTGCTGGTCATGCCGCTCGCCGGGTGGTTCGCGATGTCGAAATATGGCGCGGGCATCTCGCTGTGGGGCGCTATCGAGGTCCCGCCACTGCCGGTCGCGCCGGACGACAAGATAGCGGAACAGGTCTTTGAAACCCATGCCGTGGCAGGCACGATCCTGTTGGTGCTGATCGCGGTGCATGTGCTTGGCACACTGAAGCATACCTTGATCGACAGGGATGGCACGATTTTCCGGGTGCTGCCGTTCGGCGAAGCGCGGAATTAGCCGCGCCAAAACACAACCCCCGCCGGATCATTCCGACGGGGGTAGCGCCCTGCCGCGTGCAGCCTGTTACCAGAAGAAGTTCTCGATCACATCGACCACTTCTCCGGTGAACACATCAACCAGCAACACATCGTCGTAATAACGCACCCAGCGGAAGCGCGCACCCGGTGGCGGGAGACGGAAGGCCCACGGATCATTCAGGAAGAACCGCGGCTGGAAGAACAGCGGATCAAGGAAGAACCCGATCCCGACCGGACGGTAGAAATGCCCGGCGAAGGGAGAGAAATAGGGCCCCGGTCTGAACAGGAAGCGGTTCGCCTGACGGTGTCCGCTCCAGTTGAAGCGACGGTTATCGCGCCAGCCGCGATCCCAACGTGCGCCATCGCGGAAGCCCTGATTATAGGCGCCCTGCCGTCCGCTGCGCACATCGCCTCGCCAGCCATCGCGGCGATCACCGCGCCAGTCGCCGCGCCGGTTATCGGACCAATTGCCGCGCCGGTCATCGCCGCGACGATCCCCGCCGCGCCAATCGCCCCGGCGATTATCGGACCAGTTGCCGCGGCGGTCATCACTGCGACGATCCCCGCCGCGCCAATCGCCGCGATTATTGTCGCCGCGTCCGTTCCAATCGCCGCGCCGCCCGTCGCCATCACGGCCGCCGGAAACGCGCGCAACTTCCGTAGTGTTGCGCTGGATCGGAGCCGCAGCATCGCCGCCGCCACGTCTGCCTTCAAAGCCCTGACGACCCGCAACGGCTACGCCAGTATCGCGCGCCGGATTGCCCCCGCCGCGCTCGAAACCGCGCGAGGTGCGCGGCGCAGGAGCACTGCGTGTGTCGTTTGAGCGTGCCTGCCCGCCGCCGTTCCAGCCTCTGCCGCCGCCGCGTTCACCGCCGCCGCTGCCACGGACCTGCGCCCCGCTCCAGCCACCGCCGCCACCGCCCGCGCGGATTGAGCCGCCACTATCGCCGCGGCCTCCGCCGCCGCCCGAGCGGATTGCGCCGCCACCATCGCCGCGGCCTCCACCACCGCCGCCATTGCTGCGGGTTCCGCCGCCGCCACGACCGCCGCGTCCGCGATCCTGCAAGGCTGCGGTCTGTGTGGATGAGCTGGCCGGTGCGTTAACCGGCACTGGTCCTGTATCAGGGGCAATCATCATGTCCGGGGTTATCGGCACCGCTGCGCTTGCGGGGCTTGCCGCCGCCGCCAGCATCATCGCGATCGCAGAAAGGGCGCCGGAACCCAGCAGTCGGGTGCTATTCATAACCGTCTCCAGTGTTGCGGTTCCACCACCCGCGGCTAGTCCTAAGTCGCATTTAGTTCAGCCAGACTGTCGCAAAGCTGAACCACTTGACCGCATTCGCGCAAAGTCGGAAAGGCGCCAGCCATGTTCGAAACACTCGATGAGGTGCGTCGCGACTGGCTCGGCCGGCTGGCCCGCGCCCCGCGCGACCGCAAATGCGCGATGCATACGCCTGTTGTGGTCAGCGCGCCTGCCGACGCGCGCGTGATGGTGCTGCGCGCCTTTGATCAGAGCGAAGCGCGGCTGCGGTTTCACACCGACGCCCGTTCGCCCAAGGTCGCGGCGATTGGCGATGACCCGCAGATGGCAGTGCTGTTCTATGACAAGAGCGCCAAGATCCAGATCCGTGCGCGCGGGGTTGGCCGGGTGGAGACAAGCGGGCCGATTGCCGATGTAGCGTGGGCAGCGGGGACGAATTTCGCGCGGCGGTGCTATCTCGGTGATGGGCCGGGGAGCCTTTCCGATGTGCCCACGTCAGGCCTGCCGACCGAGTTTGAAGGCGTCGAGCCGGATGACGAACAACTGATCCCCGCGCGCGAAAATTTCGCGGTGGTGCTGATCGATGTGCAGCAAGTGGACTGGCTCTACCTTGCCCACACCGGCCACATCCGCGCGCAGTTCACGCGCGCAGGCGAGGGCTGGGAAGGGCGCTGGGTGACGCCCTAGGTAACGGGCGGCAACTTGGCCGCCCGTGCATCCATTCAGCGCGTCAGCTTCTTGTAGGCGAGGCGCGTCGGGCGATCAGCCGCATCGCCAAGGCGGCGGCGCTTGTCTTCCTCGTAAGCCTCGAAATTGCCTTCGAACCATTCGACATGGCTGTTGCCCTCGAAAGCGAGGATGTGCGTTGCGAGGCGATCGAGGAAGAAGCGGTCGTGGCTGATGACCACCGCGCAGCCTGCGAAGTTTTCAATCGCGTCTTCAAGCGCGGCCAGCGTTTCGACGTCGAGATCGTTGGTCGGCTCGTCCAGCAGCAGCACGTTGCCGCCTTGTTTGAGCATCTTCGCCATGTGCACGCGGTTGCGTTCACCGCCCGAAAGCTTGCCGACGTTCTTCTGCTGGTCCGCGCCCTTGAAATTGAACGCGCCCACATAGGCACGCGTGCTCATGTCCTGCCCGTTGACCTTCATGTAATCGAGCCCGTCGGAGATTTCCTCCCAAACGTTCTTCTTGGGGTCCAAGTGGTCTCGGCTCTGATCGACATAGCCGAGGCGCACGGTCGAGCCGATCTCGATCGTGCCGCTGTCGGGCTGTTCCTTGCCGGTCAGGATTTTGAACAGCGTCGATTTGCCTGCGCCGTTCGGTCCGATCACGCCGACAATGCCGCCCGGCGGCAACATGAAGGAGAGGTTTTCGAACAGCAGCTTGTCGCCGTAAGCCTTGGTGATGTTCTTGGCTTCGATCACCTTGCCGCCGAGGCGCTCGGGCACCTGGATGACGATCTGCGCCTTGCCGACCTGACGGTTGTCCTGGCTGTTCTGGAGCTCTTCGAACTTGCGGATACGCGCCTTGGACTTGGTCTGGCGCGCGGCCGGAGTCTGGCGGATCCACTCGAGTTCGCGTTGGAGCGCCTTCTGCTTGCCGCTTTCCTCGCGGCTTTCCTGCTCCATCCGCTTGGCCTTCTTCTCGAGATAGGTCGAGTAGTTGCCTTCGTAGGGGTAGTAGGAGCCGCGATCGAGTTCGAGAATCCATTCGACCACGTTATCAAGGAAGTAGCGGTCGTGGGTGATCATCAGCACCGCGCCGGCATATTCCTTGAGATGGTTTTCGAGCCACTGGACGCTTTCGGCATCGAGGTGGTTGGTCGGTTCGTCCAGCAGCAGGATCGAAGGCTTCTGGATCAGCAGACGGGTCAGCGCGACGCGGCGCTTTTCCCCGCCCGAGAGATCTTTCACTGGCCAGTCGCCCGGCGGACAGCGCAGCGCTTCCATCGCGACTTCAAGCTGGTTGTCGAGCGTCCAGCCGTCCACCGCGTCGATCTTGTCCTGCAGCTCGCCCATTTCCGCGCCGAGCGTGTCGAAATCGGCGTCAGGCTCGCACATCAGCGCGCTGACTTCGTTGAAGCGCGCGACGAGATCGGCGGTTTCCTTCGCGCCTTCGCGCACGTTTTCGAGCACGGTCTTGGTCGGATCGAGCTCCGGCTCCTGTTCCAGATAGCCAACAGTGATGTTCTCTCCCGGCCACGCTTCGCCGGTGAAGTCCTTGTCGATCCCGGCCATGATCTTGATGAGAGTCGATTTGCCCGCGCCATTGGGGCCGACGATGCCGATCTTCGCGCCTTGGTAGAACTGAAGCGAGATGTTCGAGAGCACCGGCTTCTGGGCACCGGGGAAGGTCTTGGTCATGCCTTTCATGACATAGGCATATTGCGCGGCCATCGGATCAGTCCTTGCTGGGATCGGTAAATCGGATCGTGAGGGTTCGCTCGGGCAGATAGGGAAGGGGAGAGGGAGAGGCAAGCGGCTAGACAGGCGCGAGGCGCAAGGATAGCAACCTGTGCCATGAAAAATCTCGCTCTTGCGCTCGCCGCGCTGCCGCTGACCGCCCTCACCCTTGCTGCCCCGGCCCTCGCGCAGGAGTCCCAACCGGGCGATCTTGCGGCGCTGGAAACGGTCGCTGCCAAGGCGCTCGCCGCCGACGAGATCGCCTATGGCTTCACCGAAGGCCTGTCTACCGAAGTCGGTCCGCGGCAGGCCGGGACCGAGGCCGAGGCACGCGGCCGGGCATGGGCGATGGCGTGGCTGAAGGCCAATGGCTTCGCCAATGTTGCTGACGAGCCGTTCGAGATGGACACATGGGTGCCGGGCGATATCGCCCGTGCGCGAGTCACCGGGCCGTTTGCGCAGGATCTGGTGGTGCTCCCGCTCGGGGACAGCGCGGCGACGCCGCAGGGACGGATCGAGGCGGAAGTGGTGTTCTTCCGCACCTTTGATGATTTGCGGGCCGCGCCCGATGGCAGTCTCAAGGGCAAGATCGCCTATATCAGCCACCAGATGCGGCCAGCGCAGGATGGCTCGCACTACGGCTTTGCAGGGCCAGTGCGCTGGGTCGGCCCCGGCATTGCGGCGAGCAAGGGCGCAGTGGCCGCTGTCATCAAATCGGTTGGTACCGATCACCACCGCAACCCGCACACCGGCGGCACGGATTTTGCTGAAGGGGTAAAGCCCATTCCGGCAGGCGCGCTGAGCCTGCCCGATGCCGAGAACCTTGAACGCATGTTTGCCCGCGCTGGTGGCAAGCCGATCACGCTGCGCCTCGAACTGAACCCGCGCCAGCTTGGCAAGACCATGAGCGGCAACGTGGTGGGCGAGATTGTCGGGCGCAATCCGGCGCTCCCGCCAGTGCTGCTCGCCTGCCATCTCGACAGCTGGTGGAATTCGCCCGGCGTTGCCGATGATGCAGCAGGCTGCGGGATCATTGCGGCGGCGGCGAAGCACGTCGCAACGGCAGGGCAGCCCTTGCGCACGATTCGTGTGCTGTTTGCAGGGGCGGAAGAGGTAGGCCTGCATGGTTCGGTCGCCTATTCAAAGGCGCATATCAACGAGCCGATTGCGGTTGGTCTGGAAAGCGATTTCGGCGCCGACCGGATCTGGCGTTTCCAGTCGAACTTCCGCGAGAGCAACCCCGATCTTCACGCGCGGCTTGCGCGTGCGGTCGCCCGCTTTGGTGTGGCCAATTCGCCATTGGTCGCCACCGGCGGGGCGGACCTCAATGTCGTGCGCGATCAGAAGGGCGCGCTCGTCAACCTTCAGCAGGACGGGACGCGCTATTTCGATCTCCACCACACCCCCGACGATACGCTCGACAAGATCGACATTGTCCAGCTGCGCCAGAATGTCGCCGTATGGACGACGGTTGTCGGGATCCTCGCCAATGAACTGAATGGCATTCAGACGGGCAATTTCGAGCGTTCCGGCCCGGATGTAGCGGAAGACTGATGTATGGGTGCGCGGGGCTGACATGACGCTCGCGCTCTTCAACAATCTGGTTGGCGGGCTGGGGCTGTTCCTGCTCGGCATGTGGCTGATGACCGACGGGCTGAAGCTCGCCGCCGGGGAAGCTCTGCAATCGATCCTTGAGCGCTGGACGCGCACGCCCCCACGCGCCTTTTTTTCGGGCTTCCTGATCACCGCTCTGGTGCAATCCTCAAGCGCGACGACCGTCGCCACCATTGGATTTGTCAATGCGGGGCTGATGACCCTTGCTCAGGCAATCTGGGTGATTGTCGGCTCGAATGCGGGCACCACGATGACAAGCTGGCTTGTGGCTCTGGTGGGCATCAAGGTGGATGTCGGGGCCTTTGCCATGCTGCTGCTGGGCGGGGGAATGTTCGGGCGTATCATGGCAGGCGGACGGGCGCGCATTGCCGGATTGGCCCAGGCCGTCAGCGGGTTTGGCGCCTTTTTTCTTGGGATCGCCGCTTTGCAAGCAGCGTTCGAGGGGCTCACTCCGTTCATGGCCGCACTTCCGGTCGGTGATCAGGGCTTCCTGGCGTTGCTTGGTTTTGTCGCTCTGGGCTTCATGATGACCGTGCTGACCCAATCTTCCAGTGCGGCGATGGCAATTGCGCTGACGGCGAGCGCAACCGGCGGAATTCCGTTGTCGCTGGCCGCTGCGGTGGTGATTGGTACCAATCTCGGCACCACTTCTACAGCGCTGCTGGCGGTTCTGAATGCAACACCTCTCGCGCGCCGGGTCGCGGCGGGACATGTGATCTTCAACCTTATGGCAGCCGCTCTGGCGCTTGCCCTGTTGCCTGCGCTGTTATGGTTGAGCGCGTATGCCGCACAGGCGGTGGATTCCGACGGCGGCATGGCGAGTGTGCTGGCGGTCTTCCACACGCTGTTCAACCTTGTGGGCGCGATTGCGATGGTGGCGGTCTTTCCGGCGCTGGTGCGCTGGCTCGAGAGGCGCTTTGTCTCCCCGCTGGAGGATCTGGGCCGCCCGCACCACCTTGATGATACGCTGCTACAAGTGCCAGCTATCGCGCTGCGCGGCCTCGCGATGGAATTGGGCCGGTTGATGCCACAAGGCTTTTCCGAAGTCCGCCGTGTGGTGGCTGCACCAACAGGCAGCGTTCGGGCCGATCCAGCGCTGGTGGGCGCTTACCTGCGCCTTTCCCAGCACGTGCGGCAATTCATTGCGCGGCTTGGTGCAACACGCCTGCCCGATGACATCATGGAGGCCTTGCCCTCGCTGATTCGTGCGACCCAGCATCTTGACGAGGCATTGGTGGCGAGCGAGACGCTCGCCGCACTCCCCGCGCTTGACCCGCGCACGGATCATGCGGCGGCAGATGCCCTGCAGGTGGCCGCGTGCGAGGCGCTTGATCTCGGTGCGCTCGCCCAACTGGAGATCGATCATCCCGAATTGATCGAGGATCGCGCCCGGCGGCTGGAACTGGCCTATGAGGCGGAGAAGGATCGCCTGTTGACAGCGGCAGCTGCGGGTAGCCTGCCGGTCGAAGCGATGGAAACCCTGCTCGAACGTGCGCAATTGTGGCGACGTTGCGCCAGCGTCGCACTCAAGGCGCAGCGACGTCTGGGTAGCGTTCAGGCGATCGGCGATCTCGCTGCTGCTGCCTAGGAAGAACGCCTAAGCCCTTGCCAAGGCGTATTTCTGAGTCCATTGCATCTGACGCAACAGGTGCCCCGCGAGGGGCTTCAAAGGGAACCCGGGATGTCGGGGCTTGCCAATCGCGGCAAGTCAGGATCAGGCCGGGGCTGTGCCCGCAACTGTGACCGGGGAGTTCTCGCCCCATTATGCCACTGGCCCCATCACACGGGCTGGGAAGGCGGGGCGGGAAATGATGATCCGGAAGCCAGGAGACCTGCCTGCTGCGGTCGATCCTTTGTGTGGACGGGTCCATCCACATGATCGGAGCATCGCCTCCGCGTGACGACATGAGCGAAGGTGGGGTCGGCCCGATTGCGGGTCCGCGTCATGTCGCGCCGTGTCTGCCGGCGCCTGCCTTCTGTGTGTGAAGACAGGAGGTTTTTGTGACCAATTTTGTTGATATTTTGCGCCAAAAGCGCGCAATTTTGCTTGTTTCTGGCGTTTTTGGTGCGGTTTTGCCGGCCCATCTGGCGGCAGAGGACCTTGCGGCGGAGAGTTCGGGGCTTGACCGCGAGATCATTGTCACCGCTGCCAACCGCACCGAGACATCGCTCGACAAGGTCGGACAATCCGTCAGCGTTGTGGACCTTGCCGAGATCGAACGCCGCCAGACCCAGAATGTCGCCGATATCCTGAGAACCATTCCCGGCGTGACCATCGCGCGCAATGGCAGCATTGGCGGGGTGGCTTCGGTCTTCATTCGCGGGGCGGAAAGCGATCAGACGGTGGCGCTGATCGACGGCGTGAAGCTGAATGATCCTTCCAGCGTTGGCGGCG
Source organism: Erythrobacter sp. (assembly GCA_046296075.1). Lineage (GTDB taxonomy): Bacteria > Pseudomonadota > Alphaproteobacteria > Sphingomonadales > Sphingomonadaceae > Erythrobacter. The sequence goes on from JBKBMC010000002.1 coordinate 55,957, forward strand.
GGTTCGATTTCGGCAATCTGATGACCGGCAATATCGAACGCATCGAAGTGCTGCGTGGGTCGCAATCCGTGCTGTGGGGAAGCCAGGCGATTGCAGGCGTGGTCAACATGGTGACTCGCCAACCGACCGAGGATCTGCAGGTCAATGCCCGCGGCGAATACGGCTTTCGCGACACCGTGAACCTTGTCGCCAATGCTTCGGGCAAGGCCGGACCGCTTTCGGCCAGCGTGGGCGCGGGCTGGTTCCGCACTGACGGCATTTCGAATTTCGCGGAAAGCCGCGGCGGTGTGGAGCGCGACGGGTACGAGAACCTCGGCGCCAATGCCAATCTCAACCTCGCTATCAGCGAGGCGATCTCGCTGGACGCGCGCGGGTGGTTTTCGCGGGGTACGCTCAATCTCGATGGCTTTGCCCCGCCGACCTTTGCCTTTGGCGATGTGAACGAGGAAAGCGTTACCCGCGAGATTGTCGGTTACACCGGCCTGAACGTGGCCCTGTTCGACGGCCGCTTCCGCAACCGGATCGGGTTTGCGCTGACCGATACCAACCGCCGCAACACGGCGCTGGATGGCCCGCCGTTCGAAACCTTCCGGGGCGAAGGGCGCAACGAGCGCCTCGAATATCAGGGCATTCTCGATATCGCCAAGGGGTGGGAGGCGACCTTTGGCGTCGAACAGGAAATCTCGCGCTTCAACTCCAGCAGCTTTGGCGGCCCCGAAACTCGTGCCCGCGCACGGCTGTACAGTGCCTATGCCCAGGTGGTCGGCACGATCACGCAAGGCTTCACCATCACCGGTGGGGTGCGCCATGATGACCACGACCGCTTTGGCGGCGCGACAACCTTTGGCGCAAGCGCGGTCTACAATCTGGCTGCCACCGGCACCACTGTGCGCGCCAGCTATGCCGAAGGGTTCAAGGTGCCCTCGTTGTTCCAGCTCTTCAGCAATTTCGGCAACACGACCTTGCAGCCAGAACGTTCGCAGGGCTGGGATGCGGGGATTACGCAAAGTCTCGTGGACGGACGGCTCGAACTGTCGGCGACCTATTTCCAGCGCGACAGCGAAGATCTGATCCTGTTCATCGGGTGCTTCGGCGTCACTGCGCCGATCTGCACCAACCGGCCGTTCGGCACCTACGACAATGTCGGTCTGGCCCGCGCGCGCGGGGCGGAGTTTGCTGTGACGATGCGACCAACCGATAGCCTCAGCGTGCAGTTGACTCACGGGCTTGTCGACAGCCGTAACCGGGCCACTGGCACGGCGAACTTCGATCGCCGCCTGCCGCGTCGCCCCGAGAACGCCACAAGCCTGCTGGTTGACTACCGCTGGCCGTTCGGGCTCGAAACCGGGTTTACGCTCACCAATGTCAGCGCCTCGTTCGAGAATGCAGCGAATACGCTCCGGCTGCCCGGCTACACCTTGGGCGATATCCGTGCGATGCTGCCGATCGGGCAAAACCTTGAACTCACTGCCCGGATCGAGAACCTGTTCGATGAAACCTATGAAACGGCGCTCAACTTCGGCCAGATGCCGCGGGCGGGCTATATCGGCGTGCGTGTGAGGATGTAGCGATGGACGGGGCGGCGGCACAGGATTGGCTGGGGCAGCTGGAAAGCTTGCTGATCACTGCCGCGCGTGATCAGCGGGTGATGACCTATGCCGAGGTTGCCAAGGCGCTCGCTCTGCCGCCGCCCTATACCATCCACAAGGCTGCCGAACTGATCGAGGCGCTGATGCGCCTGCACGCGGCGGCAGGCGCACCGCAGCTTGCCAGCCTCGTCGTGTCGAAAGCACGCAGCGGCCTGCCTGCGCCGGGCTATTTCGTGCTGCTTCAAGAACTCGGGCTTTATACAGGGACAGGCGATGGCCCTGAGGCCCGCGCCTATCATGCGACTGCCGTTGCGGCATGTTTTGCCGCTGCTGCACAGGCCTGACCGCTGCACACTGGCGGGCCGCCGCACGATACCCTATCATGCCGCTGACAGCTGACGGGGCCTTTTTGCGCGATGCATCTCAATTTCAAGCACCTGCGCTATTTTCACGCGGTTGCCCACGATGGCAATCTGACAAGCGCGGCACGGCGGCTCAACGTCTCGCAATCGGCACTCTCGACCCAGATCCGTCAGCTTGAGGAAAGCATCGGGCATGATCTGTTCGAACGGCGCGGGCGCCGGCTCGAATTGACCGAGGCGGGGCGGGTCGCGCTCAATTACGCCGATGGCATTTTCGAGACCGCGAGCGAGATGGTGGCGACGTTTTCAAGCGGGGCAGGGCAGGCGCTCCGTCACTTGCGGATCGGCGCGGTCAGCAACCTCTCGCGCAATTTCCAGATCAGCTTTCTCGGGCCGATGCTGGCGCGCGATGATGTCCATCTGGTGATCCGTACCGGTGCACTGGCGATGCTGGTGAGCGCGCTCGAGGCGCACGAGATCGACATCCTGCTGACCAACCGCCTGCCATTCCGCGATAGCGCGACGACATGGCGCGCGCATCTGCTGGATGAAGTACCGGTTAGCCTGATTGGCCATGCGCCGATGGAGCGGGCAGGCGATAGCCTTGAGGACGTGCTGGCAACGTCACGGCTGATCGTGCCTGCCAAGGATAGCGGCGTGCGCGCCGATTTCGATCTGTTGGTTGACCGGCTTGGCATTCTTCCGAACATCATTGCCGAGGCGGACGATATGGCGATGCTGCGCTTGCTGGTGCGTGCCGGGACGGGGATCGGCCTTGCCCCGCCAATTGTGGTTCGCGACGAACTCGAAGCCGGTCTGCTGCACGAATTGATGACCATTCCGGGCCTCAGTGAAAGCTTCTACGCGATGGTGCAGTCGCGCCGTTTCCAGCACCCGCTGGTGGATGATCTGCTGGCGCTGCACGGCATATCTTAGTTCCTTTTTAGAGAACGATTAGATCATTTCATTGAATTTTGCAGAACGCTAGGGCAGCGCTATCCCGCCCCCTGAAACGTGCCTTGATCAAGGCCCCAGGGGATAGTTCATCATGGAAATCGCTTTTCTGATTGCTGCCGGGATCGGTGCAACTCTGGCGCTCGGGATGATGGCGCTGGTGGTCAGCGATGGCAGCGCCCGAACCATCAGCCTTGCGCTTGAAGGCATGATGCTGGCCCTGCTCGCTGCTGCACTTACCGCGCTGGTGCAGGTCCTGCAGGGTCAGGCGTACACCGTAAGCCTGCTGACCTCGCATGGCGCAGGGCTCAGCATGCGGATGGATGCGGTAAGCCTGCCGATGATTGGGCTCGTCAGTTTCATCGGCTGGATCGTGCTGCGCTATGCCCGCACTTATCTGGCCGAAGAACCGCGCCGTGGGTATTTCACCGGCTGGCTGGCCTTTACTCTCGGCAGTGTGTTGCTGTTCGCAGGTGCCGGCAATCTGGTGCAACTGGTGGCGGCGCTGATCGCGACAAGCCTCGGTATCAACCGGCTGCTGCTGTTCTATCCCGAAAGGGCGGCTGCGCGCCGTGCTGCGCGCAAGCAGTTCATCACCGCCCGGATAGCCGACTTCGCGCTCTTGAGCGGTGCCGCTCTCCTCACGCTGGCCTATGGCACCAATGATATTGCTGAAATCCTTGATGCGGCACGGATGGGCGCAGGTGGTACGGCGGCGATACTCGCAGCCGGGTGCCTCGCGCTCGCAGCGGTGATTATCTCGGCGCAGTTCCCGCTCCACGGGTGGCTATCCGAAGTGATGGAAGCGCCCACCCCTGTCTCCGCGCTGTTGCATGCAGGCGTCATCAATGCAGGCGGGCTGCTGCTGATCCGTTTCGCCGATGTCATGCTGCTGTCGCCTGCGGTGATGGCCGGACTGGTGATGCTCGGCGGCTTTACCGCGCTGTTTGGCGGCCTTGTCATGCTGACCCAGCCCGCGGTGAAAACCTCGCTCGCCTGGTCAACAGTGGCGCAGATGGGCTTCATGATCATGCAATGCGGACTGGCGCTGTTCCCGCTCGCACTGCTGCATATTCTCGCCCACTCGCTTTACAAGGCGCACAGCTTCCTTGCCTCGGGCGGTGCGGTCGAACAAATCGCAGCGTTCAAGCGGCCGGGCCCGGTCGCGGTGCCTGATGCGCGCGCGGTGGCGCTCGCCTTTCTTGCCGCGCTTGGCATCTATGCCGCCATGAGCCTTGGCCTCCCGGTTGCCGAGAAATCCCCGCAAGCAAGCGCACTGGGCGCGATCCTGATCTTTGGCGTGGCCTATCTGCTGGCGCAGGGCCTTGCTGGATCGGCTCCGGCGGCGCTGATGCGGCGCATGGCGGTCTACTCGCTGGCGGCCTCGCTCGGCTACTTCGCGCTCCATGCCATTGCCATGGGGCTGACAGCGGGGACGCTGCCTGCCGCACCCGCCCCGCAGGCTCTCGAATGGGTGCTGATCGGTGTTGCGGTCATCAGCTTCGGCGTGGTCGCAGTGGCACAATCGATGTTCCCGCTGTGGGCCTATCACCCTGCGGCGGCGGGCCTGCGCGTCCATCTTTCCAACGGTCTTTATGCCAACGCCATGCTTGACCGCCTGCTCGGCGGCTGGGCCGTGCGCTGACGCAACAATCGCGACGAGGAGTGACCCGAATGACGATCAAGAAGACCGCCAACCTGTGGGACGTTGCCGATGCTGCTGCCCGCCAGATCCCGCCGATGTGGCCGCTCGCCTCGAGCGTCGCCGTGAACCCCTATTTCGGGCAAAGCGGGCTTGATCTTGCCCAGACCTCTGCGCTGCTGGCGCGGGTGAGCACGGCGCGCACAATGATGCCGCGCGCGTGGTTTGCAGATCGCATTGCCAGCGGTGCGATAAGTGATGATGATCTCGCCGCGGCGCTCGCTGCCTGTGGCTCGCCGCATCGCCCCGGCAGCATTGCTGCCCTGAAGCTGGCGACCACGATTGAAAGCCCTGCCGTCCAGCCACTGCCGACGATTGCCGATCTCGCTGCCGAGGTTTCGGGGATCGATTGGCCCGCGCTGATCGCCGAACGCTTTGGCCACTGGGCTGCCGGTTGGTGCGATGAAGGCCAGGCGCTGTGGGCCGCACCCAAGGGGCGCAATGCGTTCCGCGCGTGGCAGGCTGCTGCCCAGCACGATCTCACCAGCGAAATCGCGGGCCTTGCCGGGTTTGGCGCTTTCGTCGCCGATGCGCCCGACAGCGCGATCGAGGCCATGGCGCGCAATGTCGCGCGGCTTGATCTGTCGCCCAACGCATTGCCGACCTATTTTCACGCACTTCTCGTCACGCTGGGCGGGTGGGCGCAATATGCCCGTTACATCCAGTGGCAGGCAGAACTTGCAGGTGGTGAAGACAGTGCGCCGGCCGATTTCCTGTGCATCCGCCTTATGTGGGAAGCGGCGCTCTATACCCATTACGAACCGATGATCGCGGCGCGCTGGCGCACGGTGGCGGCCGCCCACGCCGCACCGACCGAGGCAACGGGCGATGATATCGTCAATATGATCCTGCAGGAAGCGGCCGAACGCGCGGCGCAGCGCGAGTTGGGGGCGAGCCTGCAACACGGCGCAAAGCCAAGGGCCGATGATACGGCGCTGGTGCAGGCCGCTTTCTGCATTGATGTGCGGTCCGAAGTGTTCCGCCGCGCGCTTGAATCGCTTGATCCACGTGTGCAGACGCTTGGCTTTGCCGGGTTCTTCGGGATTGGTGCATCGCACCGCCGCTTCGCCTCGGACGTGGCCGAACATCGCCTGCCGGTGCTGCTCAATGCAAGCGTCACCAGCACCGCCGCCACCGATGCGAATGCCGAGAAAGACCGCTCGGCGCGCTATCTCGCCCGGGCCAAGCGTGCCTGGGGCCGGTTCAAGCTGGCAGCGGTTTCCTCCTTTGCTTTTGTCGAGGCGACCGGGCCGGTCTATGTCGGTAAGCTGCTGAAGGATACGCTTGGCCTCAAGCGTCCGGCGCTGCCGCATGATCCTGCCCCGGTGCTTGAGCCTGCGCTTGATCTCGATGCGCGGATCGGTGCGGCCAAGGCGGTGCTCGGTGCGATGTCGCTGACCCGCGATTTCGCGCCGCTGGTGCTACTGGTCGGCCACGGCGCGAATGTCGTGAACAACCCGCATGCGAGCGGCCTGCATTGCGGCGCTTGCGGTGGCTATTCGGGTGAGGTCAATGCCCGGCTGCTTGCCAGCCTGCTCAACGACGCGCAGGTGCGCGCCGGTCTTCTCGAGGCAGGCATTGCGATCCCCGCAGGCACCCTGTTCCTTGGCGCGCTGCACGATACAACGGCTGACAATGTGCTGATCTATGCCGCTGATCATCCGTCAGCCGAACACGCCGAAATCCTCAGCCAGACACGCGAGTGGATGGCGAGCGCGGGCCTGATTGCCCGTTCCGAACGGGCGCTGCGTCTGCCGCGCGCGGGCAAGGGCGGTGATATCGCCCGGCGCAGCCGCGATTGGGCCGAGGTTCGCCCGGAATGGGCGCTGGCGGGCTGCAAGGCATTCATTGCCGCGCCGCGCAGCCGCTCCGGCGGGACGAGCCTTGCCGGACGGGCCTTCCTGCACGACTATGTGTGGCAGCAGGACGAAGGTTTTGGCGTGCTCGAACTGATCATGACCGCCCCGGTTGTCGTGGCCAGCTGGATTTCCCTGCAATACTATGGATCGAGCGTTGATCCGCTGGTGTGGGGCGGCGGCAACAAGCTGATCCACAACGTGATTGGCGGCATTGGCGTGGTCGAAGGCAATGGCGGCACCCTGCGCGCAGGGCTGCCATGGCAATCGGTGCATGACGGGCAGAACCTCGTGCATGAGCCACTCCGGCTGACAGTCTGTATCGAGGCACCCGTGCAGGCGATGACCGACATCCTCGCTCGCCACGACAGCGTGCGCGCCCTGTTCGACAACCGTTGGCTGCACCTGATCGCGCTCGACGAAAATGGCCAGATGGCGCAGCGTTACACCGGCAATCTGGGCTGGGAAGCAATCGATGCAGCGGGCGGCGCTGTCCTCCAGCAGGAACTTGCCGCCTAGCGCCGCTTAAGGACCTCGGGCATCTGTGGCATGGCAAGGCCTTGGGCCGGGGTGCGACTCGTGCGTGCTGCGGCTCATGGCTCATCACCACGCCGCGGAGAATCTGGCTCATGGATCGTCTGTTCACGATTGTTGCATCGCGCACCGCCTTTGCTGCGGGCCAGCCGGCCGCTTTCATCCTGGCCTTGCTCATCATCATCGGTTGGGGGATCAGCGGCCCGGTTTTCGGCTGGTCTGACACCTGGCAGCTGGTGGTGAACACCGGCACCACCATCGCCACCTTCCTGATGGTGTTCCTGATCCAGAACTCCCAGAACCGCGACGCCGCTGCCATGCAGGCCAAACTCGATGAACTGATCCGCGCGGTGCACAATGCGCGCAATGACTTTGTCGGGATCGAACATCTCACCGATAACGAAATCGAGGCCATCCGCAGTGCACTGGAAGACGCTGTCGGCAGCGATCATGCACGCCACGGACAGCACCAGAGCATCGCACGCCTGCTGAAACGGCGCTAGGGCGCGGCAGCAGGCGCGAGGAGCAAGAGCTTGGACATTCTGGGATTTGCGCTCGCAGTGCTGCTGATCGAGCTGACACCGGGGCCGAACATGGCATGGCTTTCCGGCCTTGCCGCAACCGAGGGCAAGCCAGCCGGGATGGCCGCGGTGGCAGGGGTTGCGATTGGCCTTCTGATCAATGGGCTGCTGGCTGCGCTGGGTCTTGCAGCGCTTTTGCAGGTTGCCCCGTCATTATGGAGCGCGCTGCAATGGACGGGCGCGGCGATGATGATCTTTCTTGCTGTCGAAGCGTGGCGCGGTGCGCGCACCGATCAGCCGACGCGATCGGCTGCCACGACCAAGCGGCGCGCCTTTGCCACCGGCGCGATGATCAATCTGCTCAACCCCAAGGCCTATGTGTTCTTTGTCGCGGTCGCCCCGCGCTTCATGGGCGGCGCGACGCTTGGCCTCGGCAATGCGATCATACTCGCGGTAATCAGCGCGAGCATTGCCACGATCGTTCACGTCGTGATTGTGACGACGGGTGCGCGGGCGCAAGATTGGCTGGCCGATCCGCGTCGGATGCAGGTGGCCCGGCGCGGGTTTGCTCTGGTCATGCTGGCCGTGGCAGCATGGTTCCTGTTGGCGGATCTGGGGGGCTGACCCTAACTGCCCGAGGTCGCGGTCGGCGCGAGATAGACCGTGCGCTGATGCTGGAGGAGCAGCGGCGGAACATCAAGAAAGGGCAATACGGTTTCGTGAGTGTAAGACATGGTGATCGTCACGACTGGTGCGCCATTCTGCACCGTATAAGCCAGCGTCGGCCCATTGATTGCACCCATTCGCGGGCCATAGTAGCGATCGTTGATCACCTGCCGGATCTGGGCTTCGGTGGGGCGGGGGAAAATGGTTGCCTGCCGCGCGCCCGTTTCCACCGCGCTGCGAATGCTGTTGTCGGCATAGAGGATCAACCCGGTGTTCCAAATGCCGAATATGAGAGCGAACAGCACCGGTGCGGCAATCGCGAACTCGATCGCCCCGACGCCGGACTTGTCCTTGGCAATTCTGCGCTTGAGATCCATCATTGTATCCTCAGCGATCCCTGAACCTGATAATTGAGGCTTTCCTGTCCCGCTCCGAATTTGGCCAGCCGGGAGTATAATTGCAGGTTGTAAGTGTCATTGATCGTAATCGAGGCATACCGCGCCAGACCGGTGCTGGTGGAGCAGGTATCAAACAGGTTGGCCTGAGCGACCCCATCGCATTCCAGCCAGACGCGGGCCGTCACCTTGCTTTGCGCAATGCCTGCAGCATTGGCCGCCTCGGTCACCAGCATTGTCTCATTGAGGCTCGACATCGGGACATTGCTGACCATTTCGAGGCTGCGGGCAACGGCCTGCTGGGCTCTCAGCTTCTGGGTGACAGCCATCGAGAAGTCGACAACACCGCCGAACAGCATCAGGGCGAGCGGCAGGAACAGCGCGGCTTCGACGAGCACATTGCCCGCCGCATTCCGGCGCAGATCTGCGGCATGAGACAGAAGGTTGCGCATCGCCTGCTTACTCCACCAGAAACACGCGGAGGCCCGAAAAGGCTCCGGCGCCGGAATTGGGCGGGCACACATTGGTGATCGTGCTGTTGCCGATGAAGGTAACCCGGCGCGCTGCCATCTGGATGCACTCCGTCCGCATCCCGGCGGTCCCGTTGAATTGCATCCCTTGCCCCGGTAAATAGAACGCGCCCTGATAGGATGAGTTCGAATTCCCGTTGATGCGATTGCCATCTGTATTGGGGGCGCGACGATCCTGATAGAACAGCACGCCTGCATAGGTGCCGCTGGTGGTTGCGGACAATTGCATGGTCGCACCCCCATTGATCGTGATTTGGGGAATGCTGCCGGGATTCGTGCCCGCTGTGGAACTGGTGAGGATGAAGGTGACGTTTGAGCCTGTTACTCTCGCCTGTGCGCCGACATCGAAAGAGCCCCCGTCGATGTAATAGACACCCGGCTGGAAATGCACGGTTCCCTGGAGCCTCATGCCGCGAAAGCACACGCCCGAGCTTGATCCGCTGACCGTTCTTGTCTGGTTGGAGTTCACGCGCAGTTCGTTGCTGCAATTGGTTGGCAGCACCGGTTGGGGCAGGTCAGCAAAAGGATCGCGCTGGATAATCGAATTGGGCAGCAGTTCGGTGCCGGGGGCATAGTTGGAAGATGGGCTCAGTCCGCCCACTGCAGCAACGGGGCTGGCATTGATGACACTGCTGCCGCCTGCAACCACCGCGTTTGACGCAATCGAGTTTGTCGCAATCCCGCAACCCAGATCGGTCGTCGCGTTACCCTGCATGGTGATTCCGACCGTTGCAGTGTTTTCGAGCGCCAGCACGCAGAAATCGCCATTGGAAAGCGATGTGGCCGTAGCGGCGACCCTGATGGTCGGCGCCCGGTTGAGAAACAGGGCGGAGAACGCCATCGGGTGTTCTGTCGCAAGAACCACACGAACCGCATTGGCATCGCCGGCGCGAATGCCGGCAGTAGGGGCATTTTCGATGATCGGCGTCGTTGTCAGACCGGTCATCCCGTCCCGCGTCAGCGAAAGATTCGCCTGCGTCTGCACGTTGGCATTCTGGAGATAGGCATAGGCCCCTGCGATGGCTGCCGAATCAGCGGCGCGCTGCATCTCGCGTTGCCGCAACGTCCACTGCACGGTGTCGAGTCCCAGACCGGCAGCGCCCACCAGCATCGGCAGCGTCACCGCCCCGATCATCAGGGCATTACCAGCGTTGTCACGGCGGATTTTACCGAGATATTCGAAAAGCTTGCTCAATGTTCTGCCACCTTCGCATAGTATCGAGGAACAGCCGGTAGTCTGATCGGGTCACCCTGTTCCGGGAATGCAGTTGCAGCCAAAGGTGAGATCACCTCCGCTGATATCTCCTGCTAAATATGGGCAAGTGCAGTTAAGAAATTGCCAACTGCGATGGTAAAATGCCTAAAGAGCAGCATTGCTATAAGTAATATTACTCTAAAATACTCAAATGCCACGAAAATTCTGGTGGCATCAGGTGCGGACGACAGGCGCTGTCTGGGGCCTTGCGTGCCTCTGCCTTCCTTGTAATGGTACTAACTGGAGATGTTGTATCATGAGTAATGGAATACTTGCTCGTAAGTAACTGAACATATTGCAAAGAATTGATCGGAAAACAGCCGTGTCACATCCAGCGCGCGGCGCCGATGTTCTGTTGCCGTCCGGATCTGCGTTGCTGTTTCGCCAGCGCACGCTTGGCAAGGCGCAGGAATCTTATAGACTTGGCGTTCCGGCTGCCTGCTGTGCGACGGTACCGATGATTGGGAGCAATGCATGGCTTGGCGATGGGCGGCAGTTTTGTGGGTAGGCAGCTTCGGCCTTGGCTACGAAGTGCTTGCGCAGGATGCAGGTGCGCTCAGCTATGAAGCCGCCCAGCAGCGCTATGTCGAACAATCCGATGCGTTGGATGCCGCCGATGCGGGCGTGCGAGCGGCGGCTGCGCGCTATCAGGCAACCCGCACCATCGGGCGTCCCGAGGTGGAGGTTGAAGCGCAGCTGCTCGACTTCCAGAAAACACTATTCCTGCCGCTTGGTCCGCTGGCCAATGTCGGGGCGGCGTTCGGACTGGATGATCCGCTGCAATTCCGCATCCGCGAACTGGTCTCGCGCCCGATCATCACGGCCACCATGCCGCTTTATGCCGGCGGTCAGATGGATGCGGCGCGCAGTGGCGCCGCAAGCCGCCTCACTATCGAGGAAGCCGCCCGTGATGACACCACGGCCAAGGGGCTGGCGCAGATGGCGCGGGCCTATTTCGGGCGGCAACTCGCGGCCCAGGCGCTTGATGTCCGGCGCGGGCTGGTGAACAGCATCGGACAGCACGTGCTTGATGCCCGCGCGCTTGAACGCGAACAGCAGATCGCCCGTGTGCAGCGCTTGCAGGCCGAAGCCGCGCTGGAACAGGCGATGCGCGAGCAGGAAAAGGCCGAAGGCGATGTTACTGCGGCCGAGATCGGTGTGATGGGCTTGCTCAGGCTGGATGCGCCAGCCGCGTTGGCAACGCCGTTGGCCGTGCCGACTGTGCCTCTCCCCCCGGTCGGGGAGTTTATCGCGACGGCGCTTGAAGACCATCCGACAATCAGGAAGCTGGATGCCAGTGTGACGCTGGCGGGGGCAGGGGTCGCAGCCGAAGCGGCCAGCTTGCGGCCCACCGTCTATGCACTGGCGCAGTACAACCTCGATCGCGAAAACACACTGTTGACCGATCCCGATTTCATCTTCGGGCTGGGGGTCAAATACAAGCTGGCCAGCGGAGTGGGTCGCCGCAGCCAGCTGGCAGCCGCGCGCGATACCGAGGCGCAGGCCAGTGCCGGGGCGCGTGAGGCCCGCAGCCAGATCGAAACCGGCGTGATGATCGCCCACAACCGCGCTGAAAATGCCCGGCGCCGCCATGCGCTCTATGCCCGCAGCATCGCGGCGGCTGACGAAGCTTTGCGGGTGGCGCGTCTTGCCTTCCGCGAATTGCAGGGAACCAGCCGCGATGTCACCGATGCCGAACTGCTGGCGGCCAGTGCACGCGTCGAACAGGCGCTGGCAGCCTATGAATATGTCGATGCGCTGATCAGTCTGATGGAAGTGAGCGGCCAGATGGAGCGATTGCCCGAATACCTTGCCTTGGCAGGAGGCCAGCCATGAGCGAGGCTGATGTGGCGCCAGAGGGGCGCAAGACCCCGTTGATCCTGGTGGCGGCGGTAGCCGTGCTGGCGCTGATTGCAGTCGGCCTGTGGCTGGCATGGCGGCCTGCGCCCGATCAATTGCAGGGGATTGTTGATGCCCGCGAATTGCGGGTTGCCAGCAAGGTGACCGCGCGGCTTGCGCAGATCCATGTCGAGGAAGGGCAGCAGGTCACCGCCGGGCAATTGCTTGCCACGCTCGACAGTCCTGAAGTCGCGGCGAAAGAAGCACAGGTCAATGCCGTGGTCGATGCTGCCGAAGCGCAGGCGAGCAAGGCCGAGGCCGGTGCGCGGGGGACGGAAATTGCTGCGGCCGAGGCACAGTGGAAGCGCGCGGCGGCTGCGGCTGATCTGGCGCGCGTCACATTCGAACGGGTAGCCCGGCTGGCCGATGAAGGCGTGGTGCCGGGCCAGAAGCGCGACGAGGCGCGCACCAACATGATTGCTGCGAGCGAGGCCGCACGGGCGGCGCGCGCCCAGTATGATACCGCGCTCGAAGGCGCGCGGCGCGAGGATAAGCGCGCCGCCGCAGCGCAGGCCAGTCAGGCACGCGGCGCCGCGGCCGAGGTGGCCATCGCAGCGGCGGAGACTCGCGTGCTCGCACCCGGCAGCGGCGAAGTCGGGCGGCGGCTCGCCCAGCCCGGAGAGCTGGTGGGGGCGGGCTTCCCGATCATGTATGTGACCGAGGCCGCCACGCCATGGGTCACGCTGATTGTGCGCGAGGATCAGCTGGGCGGGATGGCGATGGGCAGCACCTATACCGGCACGATCCCCGCGCTGAAGGGCGCGCAGGCGCAGTTCCGGGTGACCTTCATGGCCCCGGCGGGCGATTACGCCACGTGGCGGGCCACCCGCCAATCGAGCGGCTTTGACATCAAGGGCTTCGAGGTGCGGCTGGCACCAGTCAAGCCGGTCAAGGGCCTGCGCCCCGGCATGTCGGTGCTATTCGACTGGCCGCAATGAGCGTGTTTGCGCGCATTTCTCACGGTGTTGCGCGCGAAATGCGCTTTCTGGCGCGTAATCCGTGGGATCTGGCGCTGCTGACATGGCTCCCGCTGGTGCTGTGCGCGATCATTGCGTGGCAGTTATCGGCTGGGGTGATCCGCGATCTGCCGGTCGCTCTGGTCGATCAGGAGCGCGG
>JBKBMC010000003.1:0-65017 GCA_046296075.1 Erythrobacter sp.
AGGGGCCGAGAACTGCCAACAGGAACAAAAGGAATGCCCCTGCGGTGAAGGTCGATAAACGCCCCCGTCCGCCTGACGTCACGTTGATCACCGATTGCCCGATCATCGCGCAGCCGCCCATGCCGCCAAGGAAGCCGGTGAAGAAGTTGGCAATGCCCTGACCCTTCATCTCGCGTTGCTTGTCGGACGGCGTATCGGTGAGATCGTCCACGATCTGCGCGGTCATCATCGATTCCAGCAAGCCGACTGCCGCCATCGTCGCCGAATAGGGCAGGATGATCTGGAATGTTTCCAGCGTGAACGGCACATCGGGGATCAGCCACATCGGCAGCGATGACGGCAGTTCGCCCATATCGCCCACGGTGCGCACATCAAAGCCAGTGTAGTAAACCAGCGCGGTCAGGATCGCGATGGCGACGAGCGGCGATGGCACGGCTTTGGTGAGATAGGGGAACAGGTAGATAATCGCGAGGCCGCCCGCGACCAAGGCATAGGTCAGAACGGGAACGCCGGTAAGCTCTGGCAGCTGCGCCATGAAAATCAGGATCGCCAGCGCATTGACAAAGCCGGTAATCACCGAGCGGGAAACATACTGCATCAGCAGGTGCATCCGCAGAAAGCCGGCGATGCCTTGTATCACGCCCATCAGGATCGTGGCGGCGAAAAGGTATTCGACCCCGTAATCGCGCACCAGCGGCAGCACCAGCACTGCGATAGCAGCCGTCGCAGCAGAGATCATGCCCTGCCGACCGCCCACCAGCGAGATGATCACAGCGATGGAGAAAGAGGCATAAAGCCCGACGCGCGGATCAACGCCTGCAATGATGGAGAAGCCGATGGCCTCAGGGATGAGGGCGAGCGCCACGACAATCCCGGCAAGGATGTCGCCGCGAGGGTTTGACAACCACTCTTGCTTGATGGTTTCAATTTTTGTCATGAGAGACCTTGTTCTGTTCTCAGGCTCCACAAGAACTGCGACGCTCGCCCGGTGGGCAGCGATGGAGGCAGCGGATCGAAAAAGAGAGGAGAAGGTTATCCCGGGGATAGGCGCCGGGCCGAGCCACCTGATTACAAATCAGGTCCGGCGGATGACACGCCAGTATGGGAAAGCAGCTTATACTGCAAGTGCGAAGATGAATTTCAGGATGCGGTGGTCACGTCTGCGGGCTAGGACGCCTCTATGAACCCGATGTTTGAAGAGCTCGCTTGGGAGCAAACCCCGATCGGAGAACTGGCCCTGCGCCGACGCCGTCTCAGCCTGGATGGTGACGATATCTGGGAGATCAAACTCAACGACGGCTATCTGATGTCGAGCCAGTTTGTCGATGGCGAGATCGCGCTGGCAGATCTTGCACTTGCGATGACGCAGGGCGAAAATCTGGATGTTGTCGTTGGCGGGCTTGGCCTTGGCTACACCGCGGAGGCTGCGCTTCGCGACCCCCGTGTTGCAAAACTCATAGTGGTTGAGCTGATCCCGCAGGTCATTCAGTGGCACCGCGACCACTTGCTCCCGCTCGGCAAGATCGTGGACGATGATCCGCGTTGTATTTTGCGGCAGGGCGATTTTTTCGCCCTCGCTGCACGGCCCGAACCGTTTGATGCGGCCCGCCCTGATCAGTTGCACGACGCTATTCTGATCGATATCGACCATTCGACGACCCACTTCATCGACGAGGCAAACGCAGGGTTCTACAGCGCCCAAGCCATCGCCGCGATCACCGCCAAGCTGAAACCTGACGGCGTGTTCGCCCTGTGGTCAACCGATGCGAAAGATCCAGATTTCGTGGTGGCACTCGAGCAAAGCCTTGTTGATGTGCGAGTTGAACGGGTGGAGTTCGCCACACCATATCGGGATGAGCCAGCCTTCAATCTGATTTATCTGGGGCGAAGGGCTGTCTGAGCCGTGTCATATCAAACTGGGGTGACATGAATGGCGCATTGGGTTATCTAACGTGCCTGAGCTAGTGGGCTTTGCCCTTAGTTCTGAGTTCCCGACATACTGGCGGTAACTCGCGATATTGGAGGTTCTGGCCTCGACGGCATGCAGCCGGCGACGCAGGATATCTCAGGGCTTAGGCCACATTGCGAGCTATCCTGCATCACTCGGCCGCAAGGCCGGTCGCTCTTCTGCGTGTCCGTTTCAGGCCCAGCAGGAGATAGGTGTGTTCGTAGAACAGCAATCAAACGCGCCCACAGCGGATTGCCCGGACTTTGCTGCGTCAGACGGTGTGGTGCCCCGGCGCACTTTCGCCATCATCTCGCACCCGGATGCGGGCAAGACCACATTGACGGAGAAACTGCTGCACGAAGGCGGCGCGATCAGGGAGGCCGGCGAGGTCTTCTCGAAAGGCAACCGCCGCCGTGCCCGTTCGGACTGGATGGCCATTGAACAGCAGCGCGGCATTTCGGTGACCAGTTCGGTGATGACCTTTGAGCATCAGGGCATCCGGTTCAACCTGCTCGACACTCCGGGCCACGAAGACTTTTCAGAGGACACCTATCGCACGCTGACCGCCGTTGATTGCGCGGTAATGGTGATCGATGCGGCCAAAGGAATCGAAGCGCAGACGCTCAAACTGTTCGAGGTTTGCCGCCTGCGCAGCATCCCGATCATCACCTTCATCAACAAGGTCGACCGGGAGGGCCGATCGCCATTCGAACTGCTGGACGAGATTGCCGACAAGCTTGCCCTCGATACTGCCCCGATGTCCTGGCCAATTGGAATGGGCGGCATGTTCAGGGGTCTCTATTCCTTCGAGGAACAGCGTGCCTGGCTGGTCGATAAAGTCGGGGGCGCGCTATGCCCCACGATAATCGATGTTGAAGGTCTGGATGACGAACGCCTTTTGGCGGCTATTTCGTCGCACACCCGCGACACCTTGCTCGAAGATGCAGCACTGGCTGCTGAAGCCTGTCCGAAATTTTCGCGGGATGCATTTCTGGCTGGCGATATGACCCCGGTCTATTTCGGCAGCGCCCTGCGCAAATATGGGATTGCGTCGCTGCTGTCTGCGCTGGCACGCCATGCCCCGCCGCCGCAACCGCAGCCAGCCCTGCCAGAGCCGGTTCAACCGGACGCCAGCGATGTTGCAGGCTTTATTTTCAAAATGCAGGCCAACATGGATCCCAATCACCGCGACCGCGTCGCATTCATGCGCGTGTGCTCGGGGAAGCTCACCAGAGGCATGAAACTTGGCAACAGCCGCACTGGCAAGACCATCGGCCTCCACAATCCGATCTTCTTTCTCGCCCGGGACCGGGAGTTGACCGAGGAAGCCCAGCCCGGCGATATCGTCGGCATTCCCAACCACGGCACCTTGCGGGTGGGCGACACCTTGAGTGAACGCGGCGGGCTGACCTTCACCGGCCTTCCTGATTTCGCCCCGGAAATCCTGCGCCGCGTAAGGCTCGATGATCCGATGAAGATCAAACAGATGCGCAAAGCGCTGCTCGATCTTGCCGAAGAAGGGATTGCCCGCGTGTTTCGTCCTCTCGTGGGGTCGAACTGGGTCGTGGGCGTGGTCGGCGCACTTCAACTTGAGGTGATCTCGACCCGCTCGGAGGCCGAATATGGTCTTGCGATCGGATTCGAAGCGACGGCTTACGAGACTGCCCGCTGGATCGATATTGGCGACGATGTTTTGCGCAAGCAATTCACCTCAGCGCAGCGCACCAATCTTGCCGAAGATGGCGATGATGCGCTGGTCTACCTCGCACGCAACAGCTGGGAGCTGGAACGGGTTCAGAAGGAATGGCCTGATGTGCGCTTTTCGGCAGTGCGTGAACGCCTGCGTTCAGCGGAGGCGCGCTGATGAAGGTGAACACCGAACGCCTGCTCGATCTCATCCTGGTCGCAAGGCCCCATGCCACACCCGACGACGTGCGAAAACTCGCTCCGTTGCTCGCACCTCTCCCCGACGCTGATCTGGCAGCGCGCATCGCCAAGGCCCAGCGCCGCAAGGAGCGCACAACCGGCAACCTCAGAATGAAAATGAAATGAAATGGAGAAACCAATGGACCTGAACGAACTCTTCCGCCGCCATCAGCTGGCGCTGATTGCCCTTCTGGACAACGACGCTCCCGAAACAAGAGTGGCTGCCGAACGAGAGGCGGACGGCTTTGCCGCAAAGATCAGCGAACTCAGGCCAAAATCGACAAGCAACCGTATGGTCCTGAGCTCTCACACCTTCAAATCGCTATCGAATATTCACCAAGAAGCTATGCCTTTACACGAGCTGGCTCGTTGATGACCGCTGCGAGATAAGGCGCGCTGCCAAAACCAATGCGCCCGTGGCAAACACGCACCACAGCGCCATCCACCACAACTGCTGAGGCAATGTGATCCCCTGGTCGATCAGCGCGCCAGTCAGTCCCGGGCCCACCGCTGTGGCGAGCACCATGCCCGATACGACCAGCGCACGGATCGAGCCGAGGTGCGCGGTGCCGTAAACCTCCGGCCAGATCACGCCAAACATGTTCGACGTAAGGCCATAGCTGACACCGAACAGGAACATGAAAAGGTAGATGCCCCAGAGCGCAGTGATCGATGCGGCGGCCAGACTGGCGATGCAGATCGGCACGAGGAAATACGGCAGCAGGCGCACCGATCCGAACCGGTCCACCAGATACCCGCAGATAAGCCCGAACCCGACCGTTGTCATAGCCATGACCGGGAATGCCCCGGCAAAAGCAAGTTGATCGTAGCCGCGCACGTCGATCAGATGCCCTTGATGAAAGAAGATCGTGGTGCCGATGAAAGGCGGTGCAAGCAGGCCCAGCAGAAGAAGGTAAAACACCGGATCGCGGATCACCTCGGCGCGGGTCCAATCGCGGCCCGCTTGCGCGTTGGCCAAGTTAATTTCCGCCTGCTGCGGAATGCGGGGCTTTGCCAGCAGGCCGACAATTACCGGGGTTCCCGCGAGCAGAATAAACACAGCTGCCGCAGTCCATGCTCCCTGCCAACCCAAAGCGGCGGCGACCAGCACGAACAACGCCGGTAGGATCGCCTCGCCCGCCTGATGCCCCGGCACCACCAGCGACATCGCCCGGCCGCGATTGGCGACGAACGCCCGCGCTGTCTCGGTCTGGGCGATATGGGTCATCATGCCCTGACCCAGCAGGCGCAGCAGATAGAGCGCGATCACGAAGCCCGCTATGTGGGGCGACCAAGCGGCTAGCAGGCACGCGGCAGCTAGCCCGGGCATGACCATCGCCGCAACCTTGCGACCGCTCATCACGTCCATCGCTTTGCCGATCCACGGCAATGTCGCCGCACTCGCGAGCGTGGCCACCATGTAAAGCAGCCCGAACTCGCCGCCGGATAGATCAAAACGTTCCTGAAATTCGGCGCCGGACAGGCCGATGAAAAAGGTCTGTCCGAAGGACGAGAACATCGACAGCAGAAAGCCCGCCGCCAGCCAGCGGGTATTGTGGTGCACAAATTGAAGCATTGGCTCGCCTTACGTCAGGCATCCGGGTGACAACAGAAAAAAGGGCTCGTGGGTTACGTTGCCTTAACCGCACCAATCTAGCTTTCCCCTATGTCTGCATTTCTCCACGAGGGCGGGCTCAAGCTCCGCCAGAAAGTCCGCGCTGTAGTCATCAACGACAATGGCGAGTTTTTGCTGGTTCGCCCGCACGGCTACCGCGAGGGAGAATGGACCCTTGCGGGTGGCGGTGTCGAGGATGGCGAAACCGTGCATCAGGCGATGCGCAGAGAGATTGCCGAAGAACTCGGCGTGACGCTGGAAGAAGAGCTGGAACGGCTGCCTGTAGGCAACCGCTTCATCTACAGCGCCGAGCATAAGGCCAAAAAGGCGCTCGACCATGATGGTCAGGAGGCCGCGATGTTCGTGGTTCGCCTGCCGCATGACGCCCAGCTCGCACTCCAAGCTGAAGAAATAGCCGACGCGCGCTGGTTCACCGCAGATGAGGCCTTGGCGGCATTTCCCGTAGCGAAGCAGCGCCAGGTGTTCGAGGCTTGTCTGGAAGCTTTGGCGGCTTGACCGAAGTCAAAGGCCGCCTTCCGTGCCCGGAACGAGTTCTACGAGCCCAAAGGTGCGTGGCTCGCGGCGCTGTCGGGCGCCTGATTAGCTCGTTTGCGGGACCGCACAAATGGCGTAGATTTGTGTGTTGCTAAGTCTCAGATGTAACGTTTTCGGCTTTGCGCTTGCGGCTTTCACGGACAAGTTCAGCAATGCGAATGGTCGCACCTGCAGCGGTCATCCTTGCATGGTCTGCACCGACTGAGCTTGCTGTCGCTGCTGCCTCAGCAAATAACCTACCGCCAACTGAGATAACTGTGGGGTGATCGAAGACAGCCAACCGGGTGTGGCCGACTGTCGCGCGCAATCGGGGCAGTGCGTTGTGCCGAGGCATGGCGTCCGAAAGGCCAATATCAACCGCGTCATGGTGCTGAACGCTCAGTTGGTTGCCCAGCTCCTCGTTGGTATCTGGAAAGGCGATGTTGACCTGCCAACCGGCATCGGTGAATTGGTCAGCGAGGATCGTGGTGCCCAGCATGTGCTGTTCGCCCGGAGCCGTTGCAAGCAGGATGCTGTATCGGTTGTTCCGGACCGACCGCGCGCCCACATGATGGCGCACCGCATGGCCTGCCAACTGCAGCATACTGAGGCCAATTGTGAGATCGAGCTCGCTGCAACTGTCTGCCAGCCATGCATCTCCAAGCGCCCGCGCACATGGCTCGATCAGGAGCGTCACGATGGCATCGCCGGTCCAACCCTCATCCTCGAGGGACTCAATAAAGGCGTTGATGCGAACATCGTCGGCATTGAGGGCGAACCCGACGAGTTTGTCTATGTGCGATGCAACTGCCGGCGGCGCCTTCCTTTGCGAAATCGCCGAGGAGGGCGATCCTTCGAGAGGGCTCTGAAGCAGCAGGTCCCAGTCCGAAAACAGCCGGGCCGGAACCATGTGTTCGCTCAGCACTTCGATGTGATCGTGACGCGGATCCTGTTTGATTGAGGACCACAACGCATTGAGCTTCTGCGGCGGCCCTTCGAGCGTCTGAACAACTGACCGGCTGACGCCGGTAGGATCACGGCGAGGGGCTGAAGCCGTTTTTGTGGGTATGTCGGTCGAGATATCGCATGATGACATCATCGGTGATGTTGCCGGATGTGGTTGAGAAGTAACCGCGTTGCCAGAAGCGTTGGCCCCAGTAGCGCTTGCGGATGTGTTCGAATTCCTGCTGGATCTTGCGTGAAGAGCGCCCCTTGGCCCGGCGCACGAGGTCACTGACCGATACGTGCGGCGGGATTTCAACGAACATGTGCACGTGATCGCGCGACAAAGCCCCATTGACGATGGTCACGCCCATTTCGTCACAGACCTGCTTGATGATCTCGCGCACACGGAGCCGCACCTCACCGTGCAGCACCTTATACCGATACTTCGGTGCCCAGACGAGATGATAGCGGTGATGAAAGGTAGTGTGACTGCCTGAACGATATGCCATAGCCTGTAACCTCGGAGAAAACGGAAGCTTCACGCCTTCGGCGGCTTCCGTTTTCTCCGAGGTTACAGGCTAGACACCGAGTCTATGGCTGAAGCCAGTATCCGACTGAAGTCGGAGGGGTTCCTCCTCAAAAAGAGGACTCTAAACTGAGTCACTACCAGAACAAACGGCATCCTTGACTTTTCCCCATGATTCGCCCAATGGCGCACCCGATATCGGCGGCGCACCGGGGCAACCCGCGCGTGCCGCCTGTTTTGTTTCTGGCCGCAATGGCCGCTTCTTTCTTATCAGGAACCCGCCATGGCGAAGCCCGCAACCGTCAAGATCCGCCTCGTCTCGAGCGAAGGCACCGGCTTTTTCTACGTGACCAAGAAGAATCCGCGCAACACCACCGAGAAGATGAGCTTCCGCAAGTATGATCCGGTGGCGAAGAAGCATGTCGAATTCAAGGAAGCCAAGATCAAGTAAGATTGCTTGGCTTCATGCTCCGGCGAGGTCCACCGGAGCATAATTCATCGACAGTTCAATCCGCCGCGCTTAATCCGCGAGGCATGAACCTTACCATTTCCGTTCGTTCGCTGTTTGTGGGCCTTGGCGTTGGTGCCTTGGCCCTCTTTGCGCTTCCTCTACCCCGGCCGTTCGCGCCCGCCCCGCTTGCTGCGCAAACCAGCGTCGGCGATCTTGACCGGGTGGTTGGCGCGCTGCGCGGCATTTCCACGATGCAGGCGGATTTCATCCAGACCGACCGGCAGGGCGGGGTCACCAATGGCGTCATGACGCTGAAGCGGCCCGGCAAGATCCGCTTTGATTATGGCAAGAAGGCCGATTTCCTCGTCGTATCCAACGGCAAGTCGCTGTATGTAGTTGATTATCAGGTCAATCAGGTCGAACGCTGGCCGATCACCAATTCGCCGCTGGGCGCGCTGTTTGATCCTTCACGCGATGTGAAACGCTTTGGCAAGCTGCTGCCGACGGGCAACCGTGATGTCATCAGCGTGGAAGTGCGCGATCCGGCCAAGCCGGAATTCGGCGTGATCACCATGATCTTCGTGCGCAATGGTTCGGCCCCCGGCGGTTTGCAATTGAGCCATTGGGTAGCGCTGGATGCACAGAACAACCGCACCACCGTGCGGCTGGCGAATCACCGGTACGGGCTGGCCGTGGCTGACAGCACCTTCTCTTTCCGCGATCCGCGCAAAACGACCCGTCGTCCCGGGTGAACGGTCAGCCGGAAAAGTTTGTATGAAAGCGACATCCTGACGCCCGCGTTCATGGTAGTGAAAGGCAGGAGAGACTATCTCATGCTCATGAGGCGGTCGAAGGCGGGTTCCCCCCTGTTGCCCACCCTTCGCTGAAGACGGCCTCACAACAAAGCGTGACGAACGCTGCTATGGAACCCTCGACCCATCGCCCCCGGGTCGAGGGTTTTTTGTTTTCCCGCCGGTTTTTGAGCGCTCCTGCGCGAAGCGGCGCTCATTCTTCCCAGCCCAGTGCCTTGCGAATGATCTGGTAGATCACGTTCTGCTCGATCACACCGCGCACCTGCTCGGCCCCCGGCCCGGTGGCGAACAGGGCAACATCCTCGCCGCCATGTGTCTCGCTGGCGAGCGGCACCAACGATTGCTGGCGCGCGGCCAGCCCGGTCTGCGGGTCAGGGCGCCCGTTCAGGTGGCCCACGGCGCCCGGCCCGTTGGCATAACCCAGAGTCGTGTAAGGCTTGCCATCGGCAGCCAGCAGCGGCGAGCTGCCATCGCCGCCATCCTCGCCGTTGCCCTTGGGCGGCACCACCAGCCCGAGAATGTCGTTTCCGCGCTGCGGATAGCCCGCAATGGTGAAAACATGGCTGTGGTCCGCGGTCACCATGATCAGTGTGTCAGCCGGATCAGTGTTGTCGACGGCATATTGCACCGCGCGTGCCATCTCGACCGCTTCTTCCAGAGCATAGCCCGCGCGCCCATCGTGGTGGGCATGATCGATCCGCCCGCCTTCGACCATCAGGTAATAGCCGCCGGGATGGGCCTTCAACCGCTCGATGGCGGCGGCTGTCATCTCGGTCAACGTGGGCTCGGGCGAGTCGGGTTTGCGCTCGGCCATGTAAGTCATGTGACCAGACGAAAACAGCCCAAGCACCGGCTTGTCCTTGGGCGCGCGGGCGAGATCAGCGCTGGTGCGCACCACAGTGCCGCCGGTGCGCTGCGACCAATCGCCCGGAAGGTCCGCTGCCGTCGCGCCGCGTCGTCCGCCACGCTCGCGCCCGAACATCACCGACGTACCGCCGCCCAGCGCCACATCAAAATCCGCTTCGGCCAGTTGCAGCGCAATATCCTTGCAGCCCTGGCCCTGCTGATCGGCCGGAATCTGGTTATCCGCCTCCCAATCGCGATCGGCGCTGCGGGCATAGACGCTTGCCGGAGTCGCATGGGTCAGGCGCGTGGTGGTGACAATGCCGAGCGCCGCACCGCGCCGCTTCACTTCCTCGCCGAGCAAGGGGAGCGGGTGGGCCAACGCATCGGTGCACACGCCCTTGTCCGCCTCCGGCCCGATGCCAAGCACACCGATGCGGGTTTTGATGCCGGAATGGATCGCGGTGGCCGTGCCCGCGCTGTCGGGCACCTGCGCATTGGTGTTGTAGGTCTTCACCAGTGCAAGGTTGCCGAACTTCTCGAAACTGAGCTGGTTTTCCTCGCCGCTCTCCCCGCGCTTCTGCCCGTCATAGATGCGCGCTGCCGTGATGGTCGAAATGCCCATGCCATCACCGATGAACAGGATGGCGTTTTTCGCTTTTGCTGGGGCCGGAACTGCCGCACTCGCGCTCGCAACCGGCGCGCTGCCATCGGTGGTGGTGCAAGCAGCGAGCGGGAGAATACTCGCAGCAAGCAGCAGGGCGAACGGGCGGGCACGGTTCATCGGCAAATCTCCAAGACTATGCAGATGCGCTATCCCTTCCCAATGCGACAGGAAAGTGAAAGGTGGTTTTTTTCGCTTCACGATCCTAAGTCGGCGCCCATGCTCACTATTGCCACCTGGAACATCAATTCGGCCCGCCTTCGCGTTGGCCTCATTGCAAAGCTGCTCACCGAGGCCGCGCCCGACATCCTGTGCCTGCAGGAAATCAAGTGCGAGAGCCACCTGTTCCCGGCCGAGGCGCTGGCCGCGCTCGGCTACACCCATCAGGCAGTGAGCGGTCAGAAGGGCTATCATGGCGTCGCCACCATCAGCCGCGTGCCAATCCGCGAGGTTCACCGTCACGACTGGCAGGCCAATGGCGAGGCACGTCACATCGCGGTCGAGGTTGAAGGCCGCGATCTCGTCATCGACAATGTCTATGTGCCCGCCGGCGGCGATGTGCCCGATCGCGAAGTGAACCCGAAATTCGGCCAGAAGCTCGATTTTCTCGAGCGCATGACGCGCTGGTCGGAAACGCTTGATCGTCCCACGCTGCTGGTGGGCGATTTCAACATTGCGCCGCTCGAAAGCGATGTGTGGAGCCACAAGCAGCTGCTCAAGGTTGTTAGCCATACGCCGATTGAAGTTGAAACCCTTGGGCGTTTGCAGGCGGCGCATGACTGGGCGGATCTCGGGCGGCAATTCGTACCGCATCCCGAGCGCTACTATTCGTGGTGGAGCTATCGCAATCCCGGCTGGCAGGAGAATGACAAGGGCCGCCGCCTCGATCACATGTGGGCGAGCCAATCGGTCGCCGCGCAGGCGCGCGCGCATCGCGTGTTGGAAGATGCCCGCAGCTGGCAGCAGCCGTCAGATCACGTCCCGCTGATCACGGAGTTCGATCTCTGATTGCTGGTCCATCCCCGTCGCGCCGGGCCGCACAGGCAGTCGATGCGCTGCGCCACGGCTGGCCGCTGGCGTTCGAGGACGGACCGGTTCTCCTGCCCGTGGAAACCGCGATTGCACAGCAAGCGAGCGCGCCGCAGATGCTTATCTCCGCCGCGCGGGCGACAACTCTGAAACTCGCCAACCAGCGCGCCGCCGCTGTCCCCCATGCGCCAGTGCTGATTTCGGGCGGCACGGCTTTCACTCTTGCCGAAGCCTTGCCGATTGCTGATCCGGCGCTTGATCTTGGCAATCCATTTAAGGGGCCGTTCCGCGCCGAGATGCTCCCATGGGGAGAGGTCGCCGAAGCCGCGCTTGAACTGGCGCGGATTGCGGGGATCTTGCCGGCGTTTCTGGTGAACCCCGCTCATGCCGGCGAGGCGCAGCCTGTCGCCGCGTCCGACCTTGCGGCCTATGCGGCAAGCGGCGCGCTCCGGATCATCACCCGCGCGCGCCTGCCCGTTTCGGCCAGCGAGGATGCCGAGATTGTCGCGTTCCGTTCATCGGCTGATCTGCGCGAACATGTTGCCCTGATCATCGGCCAGCAGACGGGGGACCGTCTGCCGCTGGTGAGGCTTCATTCGGAATGCCTCACCGGAGACATCCTTGGCAGCCTCAAATGCGATTGCGGTCCGCAGCTTGATGCGGCGCTCCATGCGATGGCGCATGAAGCGCGCGATCATGGCGGCTGGGGCGTGCTGCTCTATATGCGGCAGGAAGGACGCGGGATCGGTCTCATCAACAAGCTGCGCGCCTACCGCTTGCAGGATCAGGGTTTTGATACGGTCGAGGCGAACCAGCGGCTGGGCCTGCCCGATGAAGCGCGCGATTTCCCGGTGGCCGCCAGAATGCTGGAACTGCTGGGAGCGAAAGCCATTCGCCTGCTCACCAACAACCCGGCCAAGGTGGCAGCGCTTGAGGCTGCGGGCGTGACCATTGCCGAACGGGTGGCCCACCAGCTTCCCGAAAATCCCCACAACGCCCGCTATCTTGCGACCAAGCGCGATAAATCAGGGCATTTGCTAAGGTGAATGAGGATCGGATCGTGGCCATGCGACAGGTGATCAGGCCAGCGAGAAGTCACCTGCCGCAATTCCCTCTTGGCCTCGGGCCTTGCGCAAGGCTAAACCGCGCAGCACTTGGGGTTCTTGTCAGCCCCGTTTCGATTATGCGAGGAGAAACACCGATGAAGAAGCTTGCCCCCTTTGCTGCCGCTGTCGGGACCGCGTTGTTGCTGGCCGCATGCGGCAGTTCAGACGATGCCTCGACCGAGGCCCGCGCCGATACGGTGGAGATGCCGGCTGACGAAGCGCTTGAAGCTGTGACGGACGAGCCGGTCGCGGATCCGGCTGCCAACGCCGCCGATCCGGATGCAACCACCAGCCAGAGCACCGAGCAGGCGGCTGAAGCTGCCGCAAATGTCGCGGCCGAAGCCGCTGCGGCAGCCTCGGCTGCGGAAGCCGTCGCAGGCGAGTAAACCGCGCGGTGCTACCCATGCCAGGCGTGCGCGTCGTCGTTGCCATGCTGCCCGCAGTGATGCTGGCAGCCTGCAACAGCGGCGCGCCGGAGCCGGCTGGCGGAGTCAGCGAGGGCGAGGCAGAGGCAATCGCGGCGGCCGCCGAAATGCTTGATGAGACACCTCCTGCGTCGGAACCAGCTCAAAACGAGGTAGCTCCGGCGGAAGTGACAGGCGACACAGCGCGCTGAACGCTTGAAAAGCGCACCGCCACCGTGATGAGACCGGCGAGGAACGGCCCGCCGCGCGAGAGGAAGCCGAAACCCATGAATGCCCCGATGATGAACGCCTCGCCCCGCAACCCCGGCATGGACGAGGACGTGTTCGAACAGTTTGCCGAACAGCTCGCCCGCTATGTTCGCGAACGGCTGATCCCGGCAGAACCGCAAGTGATTGCGGAAGATCGCGTGCCCGAAGACATTCTCAATGAAATGCGCGAGATGGGCCTGTTCGGCCTGTCGGTGCCCGAGGAATATGGCGGCGCGGGGCTCAACATGACGCAATATGCCCGCGTCGTGAACATCATGGCCTATGCCGCGCCGGCCTATCGGTCGATCTTCTCGATCAATGTCGGCATGTTTTCGAGCGCGCTCAAGAACGGCGCCACCGAGGCCCAGAAGGCCGAATGGTATCCGAAGATCGCGGAGGGGCGGATCGCCTGCTTCGGCCTGACCGAGCCGGGTTCGGGCAGCGATTCTGCGGCGATGGCCACCACCGCCACGCCCGATCCCGACGGCAATGGCTGGATCCTCAACGGCACCAAGCGTTACATCACCAACGCCCCTTACGCCGATGTCGCGCTGATCATGGCGCGCACCAACAAGGAAGCCCTGCCCAAGAACGCGCACGTTTCCGCCTTTCTGGTGCCCATGGACAGCCCCGGCATTTCGCGCGGTTCGCCCGACAAGAAGATGGGGCAGTCAGGCTCGCACATCTGCGACATCATGCTCGATGATGTCCGCGTGCCCGGCGATGCGCTCCTCGGCGGCGAGACCGGCAAGGGCTTCGTCTTCGCGATGAAGAGCCTCGACAATGGCCGCATCAGCGTGGGTGCGGCGGCGACAGGCTATGCCCGCCGCGCGCTCGACTCGGCGCTGCGCTATGCCAACGAACGCAAGGCGTTTGGCGAACCGATCGCCAATTTCCAGCTTATCCAGCAGATGCTCGCCGACAGCGAGATCGAGATTTATGCTGCGGAAAGCATGATGGCCGACGTCACCGCTCGGGCGGACCGGGGGGAGAACATCCTCGTCAAAGCCGCCGCCTTCAAGGTCTTCGCCAGCGAGATGTGCGGCCGGGTGGTTGACCGCGTGGTGCAGATCTACGGCGGGGCGGGCTACCTTGCCGAATACGACGCCGAACGCTTCTTCCGCGATGCACGCATCTACCGCATCTACGAGGGCACGACGCAGATTCTCCAGCTCCAGATCGCCAAGCACATGCTGCGCGAGTGGAGAGAGAATGTATAACCTTCTCAATGACCTGAGCATCGTCGAAGTCTCCAGCTTCGTCGCCTCGCCCACCGCAGGCCTCTACTGCGCGCAGATGGGGGCTGAGGTGATCCGCGTCGATCACAAGGCGGGCGGGCTCGATTACAACCGCTACATGCTGACCCGCGAGGGGCGCTCCCTATCGTGGGAGAACCTCAACCGCGCCAAGAAATCGGTCGCGCTTGATCTGCAATCAGACGAGGGGCGCGAGCTGCTGGTGGAACTGGCGGCGAGCGTGGGCCAGTGCATCACCAACCTGCCGGAGCAGAGCTTTCTCAGCCACGCCGCGATGGCCGCCAAGCGCGCGGACATGATCAGCCTGCGTGTCATGGGCTGGCATGACGGGCGGCAGGCGATGGACTTCACGGTGAACGCTGCCGCCGGATATCCGCTGATGACGGGGCCGGAGGATTGGGACGCTGCCAGCGCGCCGCCGGTCAACCAGGTGCTCCCGGCGTGGGATTTCATCACCGGAGCCTACGGAGCCTTTGCCCTGCTCGCCGCGCTGCATCACCGTGGCCGAACTGGCGAAGGCAGCGAAGTGCGCCTGCCGCTCGGCGACGTTGCCATCGGCACAATGGCCAATGCCGGGCTGATGGCCGAGGTGCTCTATCGCGGGTCTGATCGCGAGCGGCTCGGCAATGCGATCTGGGGCGCGTTCGGGCGGGATTTCCGCAGTCGCGACGGCGTGCGCTTCATGGTGGCCGCGCTGACGCCCAAGCAGTGGACGGGCCTCGTGAAGGCCTTCGGGTTGCAGGACGGCATCGCCACATTGGAAGCCGAATGCGGCGTGCGCTTTGCCGATGGGGACACCCCTCGCTTCCAGCACCGTGCCGCCCTGTTCGCGCTGTTCCAGAGCGCGGCGGACGGGATGGACTATGCCGATCTCGAAGCGCGCATGGCGGCGGAGGGCTGCACCTTCGAACGCTATCGCACCGCCTACGAGGCCGCCAATGATCCGGTGCTGGTGGCAGGCAACCCGCTATTCGGCCCCGCCCCTGCCAATCCCTCGGGCTTCGCATACCCTGCCACCCGCAGCTTCGCGAACCTGCCGGGACGCGAGGCAGGTGATCCTGCACCAGCGCCTTACCTTGGGGAACATTCCGAGGAAGTGCTGGCCGAGAAGCTGGGCCTGTCCTCGGGCGCGATCGGCAAGCTGATCGACGCGGGGACAGTGGCTTTGAGCGACAAATGACACCACACCCGTTCGTGTCGAGCGAAGTCGAGACACCATCGCCCAGCCTCTCGACTTCGCTCGAGGCGAACGGAGGACTTGAAGGACTGAAAACATGACCAGACGCGCTGCCATCTGCACCCCGCTGCGCACCCCGGTGGGCAAATTCCTCGGCGGGCTTTCCAGCATGAACGCCGGGCAATTGGGCGCGGTGATCCTGAAGGCGCTGATGGAACGTTCCGGCATCGATCCCACGCGGGTGGACGATGTCGTCTTCTCGCAAGGCTACGGCAATGGTGAGGCGCCCGCGATCGGCCACTGGGCGTGGTTGGCGGCGGGGCTGCCGATCGAAGTTCCCGGCTTTCAGCTGGATCGCCGCTGCGGATCGGGTGTGCAAGCGGTGGCCACTGCCGCGATGATGGTCGAAACGGGCATGGCCGATGTGGTCGTGGCGGGCGGCGTGGAAAGCATGTCGAACGTCGAACATTACACCCTCGCCGCGCGCGGGGGCGTGCGGATGGGCGACATGGTGCTGCATGATCGCCTCAGCCGGGGCCGGGTGATGAGCCAGCCGGTCGAGCGGTTCGGTGTCATCACCGGGATGATCGAAACCGCCGAGAACCTTGCGAAAGACTACGGCATCACCCGCGAGGAGGCGGATGCCTTCGCCGTGCGCTCCCACCAGAACGCCGCGAAGGCCTGGGCGGAAGGCAAGTTCGCCGAACAGCTCGTCCCCGTCTCCATCCCGCAGCGGCGCGGCGATCCGGTGATCTTCGACCACGACGAGGGCTACCGCACCGACGCCTCGATGGAGACATTGGGTAAGCTTGCGCCCATCGACGGCAAGCGCGATCCTGAGGCCATCGTCACGGCAGGCAATGCCAGCCAGCAGAACGATGCGGCCGCCGCCTGTCTGGTAGTGGCGGAGGACAAGCTTGAGGAACTCGGCCTCACCCCGATGCTGTGGTTCGGCGGCTGGGCGGCAGCGGGCTGTGACCCCTCGCGCATGGGCATCGGGCCGGTGCCAGCGGTGGAGCGGCTGTTCGAACGGCGTGGGTATAGCTGGGACGATATCGGCATGGTCGAACTCAACGAAGCCTTCGCCCCGCAGGTGCTTGCCGTGCTGAAAGGCTGGGGCTGGAGCGACGACGACAGCCGCCGCGAGATCCTGAACGTCAACGGATCGGGCATCAGCCTCGGCCATCCCATCGGCGCGACCGGCGGGCGCATCCTCGCCGACATGGCGCATGAAATGCACCGGCGCGGGGTGCGCTACGGGCTGGAGACGATGTGCATCGGCGGCGGTCAGGGTATCGCGGCGGTGTTCGAGCGCGCCGAATGACGTACGATGCATGGATCGGGCGCGAGACCCGCGCGACCGACCGGCTCGACGAGGGGCTGGCAACGCGATGGCTGGCAACCTTCGATCTGCCGCGCCCCCACCCTGCGATCATGCCGCAGGGTATCCACTTCGCGCTCTGCACCCCCGATGCACCCACCGCGAAGCTGGGCGAGGATGGCCACCCTGCGCGCGACGAAAGCGCTGACAGCTTTCTGCCCCCATTCCCCATGCCGCGCCGGATGTGGGCGTCCTCAAAGATGCAGTTCGTCGCTCCCATCGCCATTGGAGCCGTGATCGAGCGGGTCAGCCGGGTGGAATCGGTGAGCGAAAAGTCGGGCGGATCGGGCCGGCTCGCATTCGTCGATGTCGAACACCTGACGAAGGCGAATGGCAATATCGCCGTGATCGAGACCCAGACGCTGGTCTATCGCGAAGCGGCTGCGCCCGATGCGCCGCTCAGCCCGCCACTGCCGGGCGAGGGCGCCTTCGATCCCGCCGGATGGGACGCGCATCGCAGCCTCACACCCGATGCGCGGCTGCTGTTCCGCTATTGTGCGCTGACCTTTAACACCCACCGCATTCATTATGACGCGCCCTATGCAAGCGAGGTTGAACGCTATCGCGGGCTGGTGGTCCACGGTCCGCTGACCGCAAGCCTGCTGTTGCAACTCGCCGCGCGCGAGCTGGGCGAGAACAGCCTGCGGACGTTCCAGTTTCGCGGCCTCTCCCCCGCCATCGCGGGCGAGCCGTTGCATCTGGTGATGCGCAAGGGCGATACGGGGTATGAACTCGCCGCCTTTGCGGATGATGGCCGACAAGTGACGGCGGCGAGCGCGGCGCTTTAGTCCAGCGGGTAATCCGCAATCGGCTTCAGCACACCATAGCTTTCTGCCACCGGCGCGCGGCCGAGATCGGGAAAGTCGATGCCCGGCGGGTCTTCGTGGGTATCGGGAATGCGGTGGAGCAGATCGCGGATCAGGGTCAATCGCCCGCGCCGCTGGTCGTTGAAATCGACGATGGTCCAGGGCGCGTGTTCGGTGTGCGTTGCCACCAGCATCGCCTCGCGCGCCTTGGTGTAATCATCATATTTTGCCCGCGCGGCGAGGTCGATGGGCGACAATTTCCAGCGCTTCAGGGGATCCTCCAGCCGCTCACGCAGCCGCTCTTCCTGATTGGCCTGATCGGTCGCCAGCCAGTATTTGCACAGCAGGATACCGTCATCCACCAGCAGCTTTTCGAACAAGGGCACCGCCGCAAGGAACGCCTCGACCTGCTCGGGCGAAGCATAGCCCATCACCTTTTCGACACCTGCACGGTTGTACCATGACCGGTCGAACAGCACGATCTCGCCCGCATGCGGTAGATGGGCAACATAACGCTGGAAATACCATTGTGTCTGCTCTTCCTCGCTCGGCTTGGACAGCGCCACGGTGCGGCATTGGCGCGGATTGAGCTTGTCGCGCACAGCGCTGATTGCGCCACCCTTGCCCGCCGTGTCGCGGCCTTCGAAGATCACTACGACCCGGGCGTTTGTGGCCTTCACCCAGCGCGCCATGCTGACCAGTTCGAGAGTCAGCGGCGCCAACGCCTCTTCATAATCCTTGCGCTTTATTGCCATGTGCGTCCCTCCTGCATTTGTCCTTCCCGCCTGATGGTAGTATCATCTGCAACGATATGGCCACGCTTGCAGACCCCACCCCCGACTTCACCATCCTGCCAGACATGGCAGCCGATGTCTTTACTGCGCCGCTCGCCCGGCCTACCCATTTGGGCGAGGACTGGCTGGAGCCCGCGCAGACGGCCTACACCGCCGAGGATCACCGTGTCTGGGACGATCTGTTCGCCCGCCAGATGGACGTGCTGCCCGGCCGGGCGTGCTCGGCCTTCCTGGCCGGGCTGGACAAGCTTGATCTGGGGCGCGGCGGCGTGCCCGAATTCGGTGTGCTATCCGAGGAGCTCGGCGCACTAACCGGCTGGAGCGTGGTGCCCGTTCCCATGCTGATCCCCGATCACGTGTTCTTCTGGCACCTTGCCAACCGCCGCTTTCCGGCGGGGAACTTCATCCGCACCCGCGAGACCTTCGATTATATCGAGGAGCCCGACGTCTTCCACGATGTCTTCGGCCATGTGCCGATGCTGACCGATCCCGTCTATGCCGACTATATGCAGGAATATGGCCGCGCCGGGTGGAAGGCGATGCGGTACAACCGTTTGAAGGCGCTGGGCGCGCTTTACTGGTACACGGTGGAATTCGGCCTGATCGAGGAAGCGGACGGCGTGCGCGCCTATGGTGCGGGTATCCTGTCAGGCCCGGCCGAGGCACGTTTCGCAGTCGAAGCGCAAAGCCCCAACCGCATCATGCTGAATGTCGATCGGGTGATGCGCACCGATTACGTCATCAGCGATCTGCAACCGACCTATTTCGTGATTGAAAGCTTCGCTGATCTTTACCGCCAGACGGTCGAGCGCGATTTCGACCGGCTCTATCGCAGCCTGTCCGCCGGGTTCACCTATGCCAATTCGGCGGTGATTGATGTCGATAACGTGCTGCACCGGGGCACGCAGGAATACCACCTGCGCGGCGGTCGTGGCAGCGGGGCGATTCCGGTTTAGCCGCAGCTTACACTTCCGCTTTCTTGCAGCGGAAGATCGCGTGATACAGCACCAGCGCCACGCAGGTCGCCGCGAGTGCCACGCCCAGCGCAAGGAACGAAAGGCTCCCAAGCATGGTACCATCATTAAGCAGGACGCCGACTACCAGCGACACGGCCACGCCCGCGCCGATCTGACGAAAGATATCGGCAGGCGCCTCAGTCCGCGCGAGGATCGAGGCCAGCCAGCCCAAAGTCACTCCCAGCACGATCAACACTAGCAACGCCATTTCCCGATCAATTCCCTGCAAGCCATTCGTCTCGTATTGGCGATGCAACCATCCAGCGGCACGCTGGTTCCGCAGACTTGCGCTTAACGCAAGGTCAACCAGGTGATCGCAGCAATGCCGATCACAATGCGATACCAGCCGAAGGGGCCAAATCCGAAGCGTCCGACAAAGGTCACAAACAGCCGGATCACCACGAGTGCGGTGAGAAATGCGGCAAATGTGCCAATCGCGATCTCGGTCCACCCGATCAGCGCCCCGCCGGACAGGAGCTTGTCCGGCTCGGACAGGATCTTGACGGTCGCGGCTCCGATCATGGTGGGGATGGCAAGGAAAAAGCTGAATTCGGCGGCGGTCTTGCGCCCGACACCCATGGCAAGCGCGCCGAGAATGGTCGCTCCCGAACGGCTGGTGCCCGGAATCATCGCAAGACATTGGACAAAGCCGATGCCGATCACCTTTTTCAAAGGAATATCGGCCACGCCGCTGTCCGCGCTCGGCCGGATGGTGCGCTCCAGCCCCAGCATCGCAAGGCCGCCGATCAACCAGGCCCAGCCCACCACCAGCGGCGTTTCCAGCAGCACCGCGATCTGGTCTTTCACCATAAGGCCAATGATGGCCGCTGGCATAAATCCGACCAGCAGGTTGCGCACAAAACGCAGGGCCAGCGGATCGAGCCGCAAGCAGCCCATGCCCATAGCCCACAGGGTGCGGAAATAGACCACGACCACCGCAAGGATCGCGCCCAGCTGGATCACGACATTGAACTGCGCCCATTGCGCTGCATCATAGCCGAACAGCTCGGTAGCCATGATGAGGTGCCCGGTCGAGGAGACAGGGAGAAACTCGGTCAGCCCTTCAAGGATCCCGAGCAGGATTGCTGTGACGATTTCGTTCATGTTGCCAGCGCTTCAACCAGCCGCGCTACCCTGTCAAACCGAAAAGGCCCGCTCGCGGTGATCGGGAGCGGGCCTCGGCGAAGACGTTACCAGATGCGCACGCGCTTTTCCGGTGGGATGTAGAGCGCGTGATCGGGCGTGATGCCGAAAGCTTCGTACCAGGCGTCGAGATTGCGCACGACGCCGTTAACGCGATACTCCTCGGGGCTGTGGGTGTCAGTGCGCAGGCGGTTGCGATAGCTCGCCTCGCGCTGGGTTGAACGCCATACCTGCGCCCAGGCGAGGAAAAAGCGCTGGTCGCCGGTCAGCCCGTCGATCACCGGCACATCCTTGCCGTTGGTGGCGATCTTGTAAGCGCGGTAGGCAAGGCTGAGGCCCCCGACATCACCGATATTCTCGCCCAGCGTCAGCCGGCCGTTTACGCAGGTTTTGCCCTCATCGAGCGGGCAGAACGCATTGTATTGCGCCACCAGCGCATCGCCGCGCGCATCGAAGGCCTTGCGGTCTTCATCGGTCCACCAGTTGCGCAGCGCGCCCGAGGCGTCGGACTTTGATCCCTGATCGTCGAAGCCATGGCCGATTTCATGGCCGATCACGCCGCCGATCCCGCCATAATTCACTGCAATATCCGCAGTCAGGCCAAAGAAGGGCTGTTGCAGGATACCGGCCGGGAAGACGATCTCGTTCTTGGTAGAGTTGTAATAGGCATTCACTGTCTGGGGCAGCATGAACCATTCGGTGCGATCAATCGGCTTGCCCAGTTTGGCGATGTTATCGGCCATGCCCCACTTGGCCGCAGCCATGCGGTTGGCGATCGGATTGCCCGGAGCAATCTCGAGACCTTCATAGGTTTCGAGATTGTCGCGATAACCGATTTTGGGGTCGAAGCTCGCCAGCTTGGCGCGGGCTTCGGCCTTGGTGGCCTCGCTCATCCAGTCGATTTCGTCGATCGATTCAGCAAGAGCGATGCGCAGGTTGGCAACCAGTTCGTCCATCGCCGCCTTGCTTTCGGGCGGGAAATAGCGCTCCACATAAAGAGCGCCGACCCGCTCGCCCAGCATACCTTCGGTGGCGGCAACCGCACGCTTCCAGCGCGGGCGCTGTTCGGGCGCGCCGCTCAGCACCTTGCCGTAAAAGGCAAAATTCGCCTCGTCGAAGCGCTGGGGCAGGATCGCAGCATTGCTGTTGAGAAACTGCTTGGTCATCCAGGCCTGCAAGGTGGCAACCGGGGTTTCGCCGATCAGTTTGAGCATGCCGGGCAGCCCGCTGCCGATCTTGGCGCGGGTGGCCGCATCAAGGCCAAGCTCAGCGGCGCGCTCATCGGAAGGAGGCATGGTGCTGACAACAAAGCCGGGGCTTTTGTCGAGGCCTGTCTTCGCCAGCATCGCGACCAACGGGGCAGAGCCGGGCAAGGCGGCGACGTCGTCAGCAGTAAGGAGGTTATACGTCAGATCGCGGTTGCGCTGCACGGTGCGATCCCATGCAACGGTGCGCGCGATGCGATCTTCGAGCGCATAGACGGCCTCTGCCGCAGCGGTGGCATCGGTGTACCCTGCCTCGCCAAGCAAAAAGGCGAGGTATGCCTTGTATTGCGTCTGGATCGCACGGCCCTTCTCGCTTTCATCGAGATAGTAGTCGCGATCCGGCAGGCCGAGCCCACCAAAGCTCAGATAGGCAATGTGGCGATCGGGCTGCTTGGCATCCACGCTTACCCCGCCGCCAATCGGGCTGGCAAGGCCGGGCTCGGCCCACAGTTCGACCAGTGCATCAAGTGTGGTCGCGGTGCGGATGCGATCAAGATAGGGCATCGCCGGGGCCATGCCCGCCTGTTCGATGGCGGCGGTATCGAGATAGGCCTTGTAGGCGTCGACAATCCGGCGCTCGTCATAGCTCCGCGAGGTAGCGGGCTTGGCGACGAGTTCGTCCATCAGCGCCTTGACGTCCGAGGTGCTCTTTTCACTGAGCAGCGTGAACGCGCCGAAGCGGCTGAATTCCGGAGGCAGCGGATTGGCATCAAGCCACGGCTTGTTGACATAGGCGAAGAAATCATCGCCCGGGTGCACTGTTGCAGAAAGCAGCTTGGGATCGACGCCCCAGCTGCCAAAGCTCATGGTCGGCACCGGTACAGCAGCAGCAGCGGCTGGCGTGGCGGTATCAGCTTCAGCAAGGAAGGTGTGAACCCCGGCGTGGTCGTGATCATCATGGGCCTCGTCCTGAGCGATGGCAGGCGTGGCGAGCGCGAGGGCAGCAAGACTGGCCCCGAAAAATGCGGCAGTGCGGATCATGGCAAAATCTCCCCGAGTAGTGGCATCGCGCGATGCTTGCGGAGCGGCATACACCAGCAGCACACGCAATCCGCGCTGCTTGTCCGGTGATCTTCGCGCTTGGTCGAAAAATCGCGCCTATGGTCAGGCAGCAGCTTCGGCGGCAAATTGAAGCTTGGCCAATCGCGCATAGAGCCCGCCCGCCTTGGAAAGGCTTTCATGGGTGCCCTGTTCAACGATCCGGCCTTCGTCCATCACGATGATGCGGGTCGCCGCGCGCACCGTGGCAAGCCGGTGAGCGATTACCAGCGTCGTACGCCCAGCCATGAGCCCTTCCAGCGCCTGCTGCACCAATTGCTCGCTTTCGGCATCAAGCGCGCTGGTCGCCTCATCGAGCAGCAGGATCGGCGCATCGCGCAGCAAGGCGCGGGCAATCGCTACGCGTTGCTGCTGGCCACCCGACAATTGCGTGCCACCTTCACCGAGATAGGTATCCAGACCTTGCGGCAAACGCTTCAGGAAACTTTCGGCATTGGCGGCGCGTGCCGCCTGCCAGACATCCTCATCACTGGCATCCCATTTGCCGTAACGCAGATTGTCGCGCGCATTGGCGCTGAATAGCACCCCGTCTTGCGGCACCAGCGCAATGCGTGCCCGCACATCAGCGGGATCCGCCATGGTCAGGGGCACGCCGTCAAGCCGGATCGTGCCGATCTGCGGGTCATAGAAGCGTTCGACCAGCTGGAAGATCGTGCTTTTGCCCGCCCCCGAAGGCCCGACAATCGCAATGGTTTCGCCCGGTTCGATTTCGAGTGTGAAATCCTTGAGCGCCGGGGTGTCGGGCCGCGCCGGATAGCGGAAAGTGACATTGCGGAAGGAAAGGCTCCCGCGCGGCGGAACCGGGAGTTGTTCGGGCCGTGCGGGCGGAGCAATCGCGGGCCGGGCTTCGAGCAATTCGGCGAGCCGGCTCGCCGCGCCCGCGCCGCGCAGCAGATCGCCGTATACCTCGGTCAGCGCACCAAAAGCGCCCGCAACCAAGCCGCCGGTGATGACGAAGGCAGCAATCGTGCCGCCGCTGATCGTACCTTCGGCAACAGCCAGCGCGCCGCGCCACATCACCATCGTGACCCCGCCAAACACCAGCAGAATGACAATCGACGTCATCCCCGCACGCAGCAGGATGCGCCGCCGCGCAGTTTCAAAGGTCCGCTCGACAACGGCGGCGAACCGCTCGCCCTCGCGCCGTTCCTGGCCAAAGCTCTGGACGATCTTCATCGCCCCGAGGACTTCGGTGACATAGGCGCCGACATCGGCAATCCGGTCCTGACTGGAACGTGAAACGGCGCGGATCTTGCGCCCGAAAAACACGATCGGGGCAATCACCAGCGGGATGCCGACAAGCAGTCCGAGTGTCAGCCCCGGAGCAAGATAGATCAGGAACAGCGTCCCCCCGATGCCGGTAAGCGTGTTGCGCAGGGCAACCGACACTGTGGTGCCCACCACCGTTTCGATGATCGCCGTATCGCTCGTCATCCGGCTGGAGATTTCCTTGGGGCTGTTCTCCTCGTAGAAGCCGGGCGAGAGGCGCAACAGATTACGCTGCACTTTCAAGCGGATATCAGCGACGACCCGTTCACCCAGCCAGCTCACGAAATAGAACCGCATCGCCGTACCGAGGCCGAGGATCACCACGATCATCATCAGATATTGGAAGGCATGGCCGATGGCTTCTGTGCTGGCGGTGCCGCCGAATGCCTCGTCGATGATGACTTTGAAACGCCACGGGATCGCCAGCGTTGCCGCCGCGGTGATGACCAGCGCTAGCAGTGCCAGGGCGATCTCGCGCGGGTATTGCGCCGCAGTGCCGAACACCATCCGCAGGGGCGCAAGCGTGCGGGCACGCTGCGCGGTCGCCTCGGCCTCGGCCGGCTCTGCGCCTGCTTCGATCATGTCGGGGGCTGCGCCGGACGCGCTGGTTTCGCTGATATCACCGCTCATTGTGCCCCCATCTAGGCACTGGCGACCGGAATTTCACGCGCAAAAAGCGCAAATGCCCGCACGTCATTCCGGCGCGCGCGCAATTTGTGCGTTGCACAATCGGCCAAACAGGCCCATCTCCCTAGGTCAAGCGCCCCGGCGAGAGGCGCACTTGTTCGTTATGCAATGAAGGGGCCGCACATGCTCTACCACGCCTATGAACTCCAGCGCACCTGGATGTCGAGCGCCAGCGCCATTGCTGCGATGGGCGCCAATGTGCTGACCGGTCCTGCCAAGTCGCTGGATTACTTCGGGATGGGCCCGATGATGGCGAGCGCGCTTGACGTTTTCGCCCACGCCACCGCGCATTATGGCAAGCCCGCATTCGGCATCACCCATGTTGACATCGACGGTATCTCGCATCCGGTCGTGCAATCCACGGTGCTCAAGCGTCCGTTTGGCGATCTGGTCCGCTTTCGCGTCGAGGGTGTGTCACATGATCGCCCGAAGCTGCTGATCGTCGCGCCGATGAGCGGCCATTATGCGACACTTCTGCGCGGCACGGTCGAACGGATGCTGGAATCCTGCGAGGTTTACATCACCGATTGGGCTGACGCCCGTGACGTCCCCGTGAGCGCGGGCAAGTTCGATCTCGATGATTACATCGATTACCTGATCGATTTCGCCGAATTCATCACAGAAGCCAATGCCGGCGGGCGCATCCACATGATGGCAGTGTGCCAGCCAAGCGTTCCCGCCTTTGCGGCCACCGCACTTTTGAACCTGCACAAGTCCCCCGCAACGCCGCTCACCCTCACCATGATGGGGGGACCGATCGACACCCGCGAATGCCCCACGGTCGTCAACAATATGGCGATGCAGCGTCCGATCGAATGGTTCCGCCAGTCCGTGATCGCCACTGTGCCGCTGCGCTACAAGGGCTCGGGAAGGCGAGTCTATCCGGGCTTCATGCAATTGTCGGCCTTCATGAGCATGAACCTCTCCAGCCACATGATGAGCCATTACGAGATGTTCAAGCATCTCACGGTCGGCGATGAAGCCAGCGCCCAGGCGACAAAAACCTTCTACGACGAATATCGCAGCGTCTGCGACATGACGGCGGAATTCTATCTCCAGACGGTGGAGGAAGTGTTCCAGAAGCACTCGATCCCCAAGGGCGAATTCCGCCACAAGGGCGAGCTTGTCGACATCACGCAGATCACCGACACCGCCCTGCTGGCAATCGAGGGCGAGCGTGACGACATCTCAGGCCTTGGCCAGACCCGCGCCGCGCTGAAACTGACGCCCAATCTCGCCGACACGCACAAGCGCTACTACATGGCCGAGGGCGCGGGCCATTACGGCATCTTCAACGGCAGCCGCTGGCGCACCAAGGTTGCGCCGGTCGTCGAGGAATGGATCGCCGCCCACGCGAAGTAGGTGACGTATCAGCTTTCGGCCGTCTTACGCTTTTCCAGCCACGGCTTGAACGGGAACAGAAACTGCTCCTTGATCGACAGGCGACGGCGATCATCCTGGCCGACAATTTCCGATTCCCCTTCACGATAGGTGCCGAACATACGATCGAACAGGATCACGCTGTTTCCGTAATTACAGCGCGTGTCTTCGTAGCTGAGTGCGGTGTGATGCAGGCTGTGATGGCGGATCGTGGTCAGGCAGAAGGAATACCAGATCGGCGGATTGGCGCGCACATTGGCGTGGGCGTAGCTCGAAATCACGCCGAGCGAACTGAAGGCTCCGAACAGCGCGGCCTTGTCGAAATCGAACAGCGCAACCACGCTGAGGCTGATCAGGAACAGCTCGATGGGGTTGCCGACTGCGCCTTTCATGGCATTGAGCTGGGTGATGTGGTGATGCGGCGCATGGGTAAGCCACAGAGGCGTCCAGTTGTGCATCCAGCGGTGCATCCAGTACTGGCCAAACTCTATCAGCAGCACCACCGCCGCGACCTGCACGAGAAAGGGCATGTCAGCGAGCCACGGCGTGGCAATGCCCAGTGACGCTTTCAACTGGGTGAGCGGGCTTTCGACAAGGGTCTGGGTCAGCCAGCCGATCACGCCGAAGCCGAAGGCGACGTAGAAGATATCCGTGAGGAGTTCCTGCCGGTTGATGCGCCAGCCAGAGTGGCGTTCAAAGAACAGCTCGGCCGTCTGGATGAAGGCGGTCACCCCCAGCGCAACGACCGGCAAAGTCCACCACGTGTCAACAACCGTCTGCGGCGCGAAGCCCCAGAACACAAGGACCGCCGCAAGCGTTGCAGGCGGTAGCAGATTGATCAGTCCCTGTTTCATCGCACGTCCCCTGCCAGATGAGAACTGGCACCCCTAGGTAAACGGTCCGGCGCGTGAAATACGCTATCTTGCGCATCCCGTCGAGAGCGGGACGACAGGCCTTGCACCGGCTATGGCGCGGCCAGCCCGCGCAACCACGCCACCGACCTTTGCAGCGCAAGCCTGCCCGCCTCGGTGGTCAGGTCAAACTGGTATTCGTGCCCAAGCGGCGGCTGATGATCCGCCGGGAAGAACAAGGTCTCGACGGGCACCCCTGCCGCGGCGAGATCGCGGGCGAGAGCCACGGATTGCGGGCCGAGAGGGTCAGCATTCCCCGCACTTACAAAGGCGGGTGGAAACGCCTTGGTGAGATGGGGGGCAAGCGACATGGTCAGAAACTGTGCATCAGCACGCCAGTCGCGCTTGCCGCTATAGGCCCAGCCCGCTGACCCGACGAACCACCCCAGCAAACCGCCATCACGGCCCATATCGGCGATATCATAGACCCCGCAATGGAGGAGCGCTCCCGCGATCCGGTACGCGTCCGATTGCGGCGTCACGCCTACAAGCTGCGCATATTCGGGATGCGTGACAACCGCTGAGGTTTGGGCCGCAATCTGCGCGCCCGCACTATCGCCCGCCAGCACGAAACGGGTCGATGGCAGGCCGAGTTGCCTCCCCTCGCGTCCGAGAAATTCCAGCGCTTGCAGCGTCTGCCGGATGGGGCCGGGATAGGTGGCCTCGGGCGCAATCGTGTAATCGATATTGACAACGACAAAGCCTTCATTGGCGAGAATCTTCGCGTAATTCGTGATATCGCCGCGCTGGCCGGACACGAACCCGCCGCCGTGTATCCACACCACCACCGGCGCGCCCGCGACCAGCGTGGCAGGCCGGTGAATATCGAGCATCGCCTGCGGATCAGCCGGATCATAGCGATGGCGCGTGGTCGTGATGGAGTCCGGAACAAGGTTCGCAAGCTTGGCCGAAGCCTCGGCAGCCCCGCGATCAAAGACCGCGCGGATGATCAGAACACTCGGCCACGGGCTGACGAAAAAAGCCGCGACAACAAGCGCGATCAGAACCGCAAACCCGCCGATCCATTTCTTCATGGCACCCCCGCTGAAGACCTGTTCACCGGTGCCATTTACACCAGTTCCGGTGCGAAGTCCTGCGATCTGCGTGGCTACATCCCCCGCCAGATCCGCGCAGGTGCCGCATCCCTTGCGCCCCAGCGCCCGGCGGGGCAGCGGATCGGGCGAAACCGCGCCGAATAGCAAAGGCGGATTTCCTCGAGCCAACCCCGCTCGTTAAGCTTCACGCCGATGGCGCTTACCGGCCAGCCGGGATTTTCGGCGGCAAAGGCGCTCCGGATCCGTCCGGCGGTGAGCGTCTCGTCACGGCTCA
The DNA here is from genome assembly GCA_046296075.1 of Erythrobacter sp. Classification (GTDB taxonomy): domain Bacteria; phylum Pseudomonadota; class Alphaproteobacteria; order Sphingomonadales; family Sphingomonadaceae; genus Erythrobacter. The sequence continues at coordinate 28,547 of JBKBMC010000003.1, forward strand.
GCACATCGTAATCCGGGATTTGCAGCGATTGCCACAGGATGCGGGTGACACCGATGTACGTCGCCGGACGCTTGGTCATGCAGGCGCCGTGCTTGGCCCATTGGCGAGCAACCAGACGGGCTGCTGGCATCATGCAAAGCGCACCGCGCACCTCGGCCGGAGTGAGCGCCGCACCCGGCTCACACCACTGCGGCCAGCCCTGCCTGCTCTGCGGCCATAGCCCGTGAACCACGAGGCCGAAGTTGCCCCGTTCTCCCGAACACTGGAAGGCATGGGCGCGCTCGCCCTTTCTTGGTTTGCAGAATTCGGGGCTCCACGACAGCGCAAGCGTATACCCGGTGACAGGAAGAGCCCGGCGCGGGCCATCCGGAGCGATGGCAGGCACGCTTACCACCTGCGGCGCGCGGCATTGATAGGCTTGTGCGTGCACAGCCACAGGCATCGCCAGAGCAGCCAAGGCCCAGAGGCTATTCGAACACCGCAGGATCAATCTCCTTCGCCCGCGCAAACCATTGCTGGCTTGCCGGCAGGAACAGCATAACGACGCCAAGCACCGCAAAAGCAAAGCTCACCATTTGTTCGGCCTCACCATTACCCTCAAGCAGCGCGGTGGCACTGGCCAGCGCGCCGGGCGCCTTGAGCAAAGTCATCGCGCTCACCAGCCAGCGCGCGAAGGGCGCAGCCAGCAACCACACCATGGCGAGCGGGATGAGCGCGATCGTCAGCCAGCTGGACAGCCAGATGATCACACGGTCACGATCCCATGGGAAATAGGGATATTCCACTTGCAGCCGTGTTTCCGTCAGCGCGAGATCGCTGATCCCATCGAGAAACGGCACCAGAGCGGCGGTGAGGAAGGCAGCCGCAAAGATGTTGATCGGCACCGGGCGGGGCCGCGACAGGGGGATCATAGGGGTTTAAAGTCTAATCCGATGTCGGCGGCGGGAGCGCTTTGCGTAAGCCGTCCGACCGATATGTAATCCACCCCGCTTGCTGCCTTGGCTGCGATGGTGTCGAGGTTCACCCCGCCGCTCGCCTCGGTCGGCACGCGGCCTCGCACCATCCTGACCGCTTCGGCCAGCATGCCCGGCTCCATATTGTCGAGCAGCAGGTGGTGCGCGCCGGCATCCAGCGCGGGCTCGATCTGGTCGAGATGGTCGACCTCGCAGATGATACGGGCAACACCCGCCTCGCGCGCGCGGCGCACCGCTTCGCCAACGCTGCCTGCCACCGCCACGTGGTTGTCCTTGATCATCGCGGCATCCCATAATCCCATGCGATGGTTCTGCGCGCCGCCCTGCCGCGTCGCGTATTTTTCCAGCGCGCGCAGACCCGGCAATGTCTTGCGGGTATCGAGCAGGGTGCAGGACGGGTTCCCGCCCGGTCCCCGCATCGCGGTGACATAGTGATGGGTGAGCGTCGCAATGCCGCACAGATGTTGCAGGGTGTTCAATGCGCTGCGTTCTGCGGTGAGGAGTGCACGGGCCTTGCCTTCAATATGCATGAGGTCGGTGCCTGCGGGCACTGCGTCACCATCGCGGGCAAGCAAGGTAATGGTGCAAGCGGGGTCGCACGCGCGGAAAAAGGCTTCGGCCACCGGCAGCCCCGCGACGACAATCGCATCACGCGCCGACATTACCCCTGCAAAGCGTGCATCGGCGGGGATGACGCTTTCGGAGGTGACATCGCGCCCGCCGCCGGGCAGGCCTTCTCCCAAGTCCTCCGCCAGCGTTTCGCGGATAAATTTGCCAAGGTCGAAGCCGGGGAGGGTGAAAGTCATAGCCTCTCAATAACTGGTCGCATGGCGACCGCAAGGTCGGCCATGCGCTCAAGCAGCGAAGCGGTAGCGCACAAAAAGCCCGCCCGCAGCGGGCGCAGCTGTGCTGCGCGTCTAGCGAGGACGAAGGCGCGGATGCGCCTTCGCAACAAATCAGTGCACGAACCGCGCCACCACATCACGGTAGCTGCGCGACACCTTCACCTCCGCGCCGCTCTCAAGCACCAGAAAGCATTCGCCATTGGTGTGGGGCTTTACCTGCCGCACTAGATCGAGATTCACGATGGTGGAGCGGTGCACGCGTTGGAACTTGCGCGGATCAAGCCGACGTTCGAGATCCTTCATCGTCTCGCGCAGCACCAACGAATTGTCGCCGGTGGAGATGATCATGTAATCACCCGCCGCCTCGATATGCTCGATGGTATCGACTTCGACGCGGAAAATCTGCCCGCGGTCCTTCACATTGATGAGCTTTTCAAAACGGTCGGAGGTGTCCGCCGGCGCCGCGGTAGTTTCTGCCAGATCGGCCGCAATATCAGGCGCGACCTCGGCCAGCACATCGCGCAACTGCTCGGCATCCTCGGCGGATTTCTTTTCGGCAAGGCGCTGGCGGACGCGCTCGATGGTGTCGGCAAGCTTCTGCTCGTCCACCGGCTTCATGAGGTAATTGATCGCATTGGCCTCGAACGCGCGGATCGCGTGCTCTTCATAAGCCGTGACAAAGACAAACAGCGGCGGTTCGATATCCATCACGCCCTTGACGACAGAAAAGCCGTCGAATCCGGGCATCTGGATGTCGAGAAAGACGAGATCGGGCTTTTCCGTCTTGATCTTGCGGATCGCTTCGCGCCCGTTGGCGCAAGTATCGATGATCTCGACATCCTCGAACGGCTGGAGGCGCAGTTGCAGCCCTTGAATGGCCAGTTTCTCGTCATCGACGAGGATCGTGCGAATGGTCATGTGGTTCAGGATCCCGTGGAGCGCTGGGGATTGAGGGGGATGACCCGTCCGGTCTCGGCTCCGGAAGACCGTGACGGGGCGGCCGCGCTTACAGGGGGAGCGGCCTCGGGCGCAGCGGCCCGAATATAGGGAATTTCGATAAGGACGGTGAAGCCGCCACCCGCTTCGGAACGGGTTTCGAACAGCTGGGCATCACCGTAGGCCTGAATCAGGCGGTTCCGGATATTGGCAAGGCCCACACCAGTAGAAACCGGGCGGCCCGGCACATTGCGACTGCGCAGATGATCGAGATCAAGTTGATCGAGCCGCAGTGGCTCTTCCACGCCCGGCCCGGTATCCTCGATGGTGATGCGCAGCCGTTCGCCCAGCACCCGCGCGGTGATCGAGATGCGCGCGCCTTCTTCCTGCGGGGTGACTGCATATTTGATCGCGTTCTCGACAAGTGGCTGCAGCAGCATCGAAGGCAGTTGGGCAGCAAGGGCAGCGTCGTCGATCTCGAAATGGGTGCGCAGACGTTCTTCGAAACGCATCCGCTCGATATCCAGATAAAGCTGGAGCGTCTCGATCTCCTGAGCGAGCGTGACCAGGCTGCCCGGCTCGGTAATCAGCGTATGGCGCAGGAAGCCGGAAAGCCGCGTCAGCATCGCATTGGCGGGTTCGGTTTGCTTCAGCAACACCAGCGTCGAGATCGAATTCAGGGTGTTGAACAGGAAATGCGGATTGAGCTGATACCGCAGCATCGCCAGCTGGGCCGCGGTGGTCTGGGCTTCCAATCGCTCCAGCCGGTCGGCCTGCTCCTCGACGGTGAGAAAGTAATTGATCGCGTAATACAACGCGCTCCAACCACCGAGCAGAGTGAGCGGGAAATAGATCAGGCCGATGAAGCGCTGGGCGAACGTGGTATCGCGGGTGGCAGCGTAATAAATGCCCTGCACCCAGGCATCGATCGAAGCATGGCAAATCACCGCAAGGATGAGCGCCAGAGTCGTTACGCCCCATGTCACCAGCGGACGGCGCCGGATCAGCTGGCGATAGATCACCGACAGGATACAACTGATCGAGAAGCCGGTGAATGTGGTGATCAGAATCAGGACAAGCAGGCCCGGCGGCTGCCCATAGGCGAGCGCGGCCGCGCCGCGCAGCACAAATGCACCCCCCCAACCCGCCAGCTGAAGGTTCCAGAACGCCCTGTTCTTGCTCGCAAAGAACGGCGCGGGCTGGATTGCAAGCACTGCCATAGGGCTTCAGCCTAGCCGATTTCGCATGAGCCTGCACCGCCTTTCGCGCGGTGCTGCAAACGAAAGCCGCGCATTTGGCACCGCTGGTCGCATATCCCGCGCCAGTCAGGAGCCCTGCGCCGGATCAATCTCGCGCCGGAACTGCCGGCTCCAGTCCGCACGGTCCCCGGTCGAACGCAGCCGGGTGATGAGCGGCAACTCCCCGGCGATCACCTGCGCCCGCTTGGTCCACCCATCATGCGTGGGCGCACGCAGTAACTTGGGGGCATGGCGCGATCCCCATTCCTGCATGAAGCGCACCGCGACTTCGGGCGCGTAGCCGCTATTGGCTAGCAACCACGGCGTCAGCCGGTCCGCCTCACGTTCGGTGCGTCTGACCTTGCCCGAGGTGCGCCCATTGCGGTCAAGCCACGCCGTATGGCCGAGCAGGTTGTGCGCCAGCTCATGCGCCACCATGGCCGCAAACATGGCATCGTCATAAGCGAAGGCGGGATTCTCGATCCCGATCACAACCCTTGCGCCATCGGCAGCAGCGGCCGTGCCCTCGCCCATCAGCTCGAAACGGGCGGCGCAAACCTCGACCGGCTGGACGTGCAGTGCCTCGCCATCAGCGAAGGTGATTGCAATGCCGCCGTGCTCGGCAAGCAAGGCTTCGATATGATCATGCGCGCGCGCCGCGCGCTGCCAGTCCACCCGGCTGCCGACAGGCCACTCGTTGGGATCGAACCGCCCGATCCGGACAATCTCGCGGTTGCGTTTGAACCCGGCTGCCAGTGCGGCGGGAGAACCGGCGGCCACGGTCTGCACCGCGAAATCGCCCTTCAGCGCGAGCGCCGCACGCGCGATTTCCGGGCGGCCATAGCTTGCCGCGTCCTGCACTTGCAGCCCGATAGACGGGACCACGCGGGAGCAAAAACCCATATTGCCGCGCACCAGCTGCCAACCAATGTCCTGCAAGCGTTGATCGGCATCCTGAAAACGCGCGATTGCCGCCCGCTCGGCGGAAAGATTGATGGCGTCAGGCGCTGGCGCTGCGGTGAGCGGCGCGGCCATCACTGTGGCAAATGAGGCAAACCACCCGGCCAGCCTTTGCGCACGCCCGACGGGTGAGGTCGCGCCTGCCACCGGGCTCAGCTTTCACCGTTTTCCTCAAGCGCAGCCTTGAGCGCCTCGAAGCCGACTGCGCCCGCGATCGGCTGCTTGCCCGCAATCCACGCCGGTGTGCCGTTGAAGCCCATCGAGCGGGCGAGTTCGGCATTGCGGGCGAGTTCCTCGTTCACAGCTTGCGATGCGCCATCCGCTTGGGCCCGCGTCAGGTCGAGGCCAGCGGCACGCGCAGCGGCCGCCGGATCGCCGATGCGGAACATTGCTTCGTGAAAGGCACGATACTTGCCCTGCATTGCCGCCGCCAAGGCCATCCGCGAGGCGATATCGCTGCCTTCGAAAATCGGCCATTCGCGGATCACCACTTTGAGGTCGGGGTCACCCGCGATCAGCCGCTGCACATCCTCGAGGCTCTTTTCGCAATAGGGGCAATTGTAATCGGTGAACTCGACCAGCACTTTGCTGCCAGCAGGATTGCCCAGCACAGCGCCGGGAAAGGGGACAAACACCTGATTATCGATCGCGGCGAGCCGTTTCTTGGCTTCCTGCGCCTCATAGGCGGAAACCATCTGCGGCAGCAGATCAGGATTGGCGAGCAGAAACGTGCGGGTGCGATTATCCGCCAGTCCCGAATAAGACCAGATCGCCGCCCCGAGAAAGCCGAAGGTCAGCGCCAGCAGCGCGGTGAGGAGGGATTGCTGCCAGCGCGCGGGCTGGCTTGAGGTCTGATCAGTCATCGGGCAATCCCTTAGCGCTGCTTTCGCAGGCGTTCCAGTTCGGCGCGGGCTTGCAGGGAAATATCCTGTGCCCTGATCCAGTCGGGCGAGCCATAAGGCAGCGCTGCTTCGGCCGCCTGCGCGTTGCGCAATGCTTCGGGATAGCGGCGGTTCATGACCTGCTGTTCAGCGCTGGCAAGCCGTGCGCGCGGAATGTCGCCGCGCTCGGCATAAACAACGCCGAGCTGATACCACGCAAAGGGATTATAGCGATCGCGCGATACCGCGGCACGCAGCACGCGCTCGGCCTCGCCATGGAAATCGCTATCCTCGGTGGCAATCAGCGCATGGCCATAGACCGATGCGATCAACGGGTGATTGCGGGTGAGATCGGTGGCGCGCTTGAGCGGTGCAAGCGCATCGCGCGGGCGGCCCGATTCCAGCAGAACCTGCCCTTTCAGCTCGAGGAAATAGGGATTGTCGGGCTCGCGCGCGATCAAAGCCTCAACCTCAGCGAGCGCTTTGTCGATCTGTGCGTCCTTATGATAGGCATAGGCCCGCGCATAACGCGCCGGGATCGTGGTGTCGGACGGCGGGAAATAGGTCAGCGTGCGCCGAGGCTCGGCGAGGTATCCGTACAGCTTGGCTCGCACCCGGATGAAGCGTTCCTGCAATGCGGTATCGTCCGGCGCGCTCCATGCCGCGTCTTCTTCCAGCAAGTCGCGCAAGGTCTGGATGCGCTCACCGGTGAGCGGGTGGGTGCGCATGTATCCCGCTTCCTGCGACTGGCTGAAACCACGGCGGATCTCGTTGCTACGCAACCGCTCGAAGAACCGGATCATGCCGCGTCCGGAAATACCTGCGCCCGATAGATAACGCGCGCCCGCCAGATCGGTGGCGGCTTCCTGATCGCGGTTGAAGGCAAGGAATGCGCCCATGGCTGCCGTCTGCCCGGCCATAATCGAGCCGAAGGCTGCTTCAGGCGCTCCGGCGAGCGCCGCGCCGACACCGATCAACAGCGAAAGGATGCTGATCCCGGTCGCTGCTTTGGTGCGCTCTTCAAAACGAGTGACATGGCCTGCGGTGATGTGACCAATTTCGTGCGCGATCACCCCTTGCACTTCATTGGCAGTGTCAGCTGCATTCAGGAGTCCTGAATGGACGAACACCATCTGCCCACCTGCAACGAAGGCGTTGATCGAGCCATCGTTGATCAGCACGAGATCGAGATTGCCCGATTCCAGTTCCGATGCCTCGACCAGCGGCGCCGCCAGATCGATCATGAACTGTTCGGTCTCGGCATCGCGCAGGATCGATTGCGCGGCAATCGGCTGTACCGCGAGCGCGCTGATTGCCAGCGCTGCAAGCACACGAGCGAGCAGACGGACCGGCCAAAATGAATGAGCAGCGAGCATTACCAGCCCGCCTTACAAGGTTTTGCCCTGAACCCAAACTGAAGCGTTTCCAGAGCGCGAGCGCGCTTTATCCCACCAGCTTCCTGGCAGCACGTTCGATGAGGGCGATGTCCTCGGGCAGTTCGCCAAGAATCTCGACACAGCCCACCTCGTCGCGGCGCACCAGCACCAGCGCGAATTCCGGGCCGCCGCCGTCCAGCGCCTCAAGGGTCATCGCCTCAAGCTCGCGCAGGGCCTGGGCGAGCGCTTCACGCACAGCGCCATCATCTTCAACGTCTTTCCCTGCCTCGCCGCGGCGCAGGCGGCGTTCGGCCTTGACCACGGCTTTCAGTCCGCCGTCAAAATCCTCCAGGAACCGCGCAAGCGTGCCACGCTCAAGGGTGAGACGGTGGGCATGGCTGAGCACAGCAGCATATTCGGTAAGCCGCGTCTTGTCGTAATCCGGGCCGAATACCAGTTTGACGACCGGGGTCATCGGCGCACGGTCCTGCACCGTGAGACCCGCCTCGGCGATCAGTTCAGCGTAATCCTCGGGCGCTTCCAGCGCGGCGAGCGAAAAATCGTAAGCGCGGCTCACCGCGGCATAGAGAGCACAGCGGCTGCGATCCTCTGTTGAGGTGGCTGTGAAAGCCAGCTCGCGCGCAGCAGCGAGGAAATCAAAGAGGCTTGCGGTGGCATCCTCGTCCAGATCATCGACTGCGAAATCGTCGCCAGCAGCCGCAAAGTCATCGCCTGCGAGCGGGTAATCGACCGCGTCTGATTCGCGGAGCACAAATTCGCTGGGGTCGATCGCTTTCTTCGGAGCAATCTCCACGCGAGCGGTCAGCGAGGCAAATCCGTAGGAGGCGCTTTGGTCCTCCTCGCCATCCTCGTCTTCGTCCTCGTCATATTCATCGTCGAGCGCGTAATGGGCGAACTCGCCATCATCCATGTCGCTCAGCGAGAAATCCGGTGCCGGCAGATCACTTTCCGTCTCACCTTCGTTTTCCGCCAGACCAAGCGATGCAATGTTGGAGACATCTCCGGCAAGTTCTGCTGCCGGCGAGTCAGCCCAGGTCGTAAGGGCATCGGGCGCGCGGCGTGGCAGTTCGGTAGCTTCATCGCTGGCATCTTCAGGGTCATGGCCGAGGTCAAGCGCCTGATCGATTTCAAGCAGCAGCTCGTCAGCCGCCACCTGATCGGCGATCTCTTTCCAGTTGATCACCCCGTAAAGGAAATCGATGGTTTCCCCGTCGCTCGAATAGGGCAGCAGAATACCGCGATAAAGCGTCGAGGTCCCACGCTGGCTGACGAACTCCGCTTCGAAGCCGATCGGCGCATGGTTGGCGAGAATTTGCAGGTAATGGTCAGTGATACGCGACAGCAGCGAGCGGGGCGGCACATCTGACAGGTGCTTGATCGGGCCCGCCGTGCCGCATTCCGCAGCAAGGCGTTCGCCCAGGAATTGCACCGCCGGGTCTTCGATGCCGCCAGTGAAGTCGATCAGAACGCTGTAGGGGCCGAAATCGGTCAGGCTGGCCGGATCGAGTTCCTCGATCAACGGGAACATCCGCTCCTCAAGCTGGCTTGCCCAATGATTATAGGCACGCACCTGCATACGGCGCTCATCATGGCCGATCGCGTAGGTTGACAATTCTCCGGCATTTGCCGGCGCGCTCAGGCCCGCTCCCGCCTCATCAGGGCTGAACGTATCATCCTGACTGGCTGCATCGCCCGAACCGAAAGTGCCTCGCAAAGTGTCCATGGCCGCAATCTGCCCTCTGTTCCAATCTCGGGGCAAAGTGGCAGGTCGTAGTAAACATTGCGTTAAGCGATCCGCGAAAGGTCACGCTGCGATCGCTGTGTCCTGCAATCCGGGTTACTACAGGAAATAACGCATCTTGATCGTCAGCCGTTGGGTGGTTTCACCCTGTTCGAACACGGCGTCACGAAATTTCGGCGGGGACATGCGCACCGGCGCATCGCGCGAGAAACCATAGCCTTCCTTCGGCATCATCCCCATGGCGCGATCGGCTTTGCCGTTGTTGTTTTCATCATGGAGCAACGCGATAGCATAGCGCCCGGGCTTTACGCCCGTGAAACGGATTTCAACCTTCGCGTCGGCAGGCACCACAACGCGGTGCGATTCAGGATCCTTGATACACTTGGGGAACACATCCTCACGCGTCGTCATGCAGGCGCGTACCACGCCTTTGGTGCTGCGCAGCTCAGCAACCGTGATGATTACCTCGCTCGCGCTTGCCGGAGCCGCCAGAGCAGTTGTTGCAAGGCCCATGGCGAGCGCGACCAGTCTCATTCCGCGGGCACGCCTTCCGGTGTCAGCGCGCCGTGCCCCGCCGCCTCGACAATCCGCCGCGACAATCCGCGATCCGTGCCGCAAAGCCGGTCCCAGAACCGGAAATAGAGAGCGAAGTTGCATTGGTAATCCTCATGATGACGCTCGTGATGGCTGGCGGTTATCAGCCAGTCCCCCAACCTTGAGTGAACGAGCCAGCGCGGGAACATCTCCCAGCCCATATGATTGGTCACGCCCATGATGGTCGCGATGGTCAAAACAGTGGCGAGCGCAGAGAGATGGATCGGCACGATGAAGACCAGCGCCGGAATAAGGATCGCCCCGCTCACCGCTTCGATCGGATGAAAACTCATCGCGGTCCACGCCGTGGGCGGGCGGCTGTGATGATGCACCGCATGGGCAAGCCGGAACAGGCGCGGGCGGTGCATCGCGCGGTGCGACCAGTAAAACCAGGTATCCTGCGCAAACAGGTAGATCAGCACCGAAACGGGCCAGTACCATGCGGGCAGCCCGTCCCAGTCCAGTGTGATCTCGGTCCAGCCGAAGTTGCGCCAGCCCCACAGCACGATGCCCGCAGGCACACCATAGATTGCCGCCGAGAGCAGCGACCAGCGGATTTCCTTGCCGATCTGCGCGCCCTTTCCGGCATAGAGACCGGGCCGCATCCGGTTCGTGAGAAAGGCGAACAGCCCGCTGGTGAGGAGATAGCGTAAGGCGACAATCACCGTCACAGCGAAGCCGGCGACGATCAGCGCGAGCGGGATGGGCCAGTCAGCAGGGATCATAATGTGCACCATGGCGCAGTTTGGCGCGCCGCAACAGCAGGGAAATGCCAGATCAGATCAATCAAGCGCTTTACACAGCGGGTCGATCAGAGCGGTGTGCCGCCTCATGGCGACCCGCGCGAGGTGTTCGACCTGCACCTTGCGCCGGGCGGCAGCCAGTGGGGCCAGCGGTGACGGGCGCAGGATCTCTCCGTCATATCCATCCGCGACAATCACGCCGCATGCATCGGGCCGGAACGCAGCACTTTCGAGCGGTGTCCTGTCAAGCACCGGCGGCACGGCCCAGTAAAACCGGTCGCAATAGTCGAGGTAATCGGCCCACTTGGCATCGCCGAGCAGATCGCTGCGCGCGATCTTGATCTCGACAATCACCACGTGCCCGCGCGAATCAATCCCCATCAGATCGGCGCGGCGACCATTGCGCAAAGGCACCTCGCCAAGACACCAAATGTCGTTGCGGGCAAACAGCCGGGCAACACCGCGCGCAACCTCGGCAGCACAGGTCGGCGAATCAGACAAGTCAGGGGCAGGCTGGATCATGCCCCTGCATGGAACATAGATCGAACATTGGTCAAGTGCGCGGCGCGCTCAGGCGGTTGCGGCAGATGGCGCTGAGGCGGTCATGGCCAGCATCGCAAGGAGGCTGCGCTGCGCGGCATCAACCTCCTGCCACAGCGTCAGCGCAGGGATGCGCGGCGCGATGCCGCGGCTCTCCAGCACAGCAAGTGCCGACATACCGGCATCAAGCATGGCCGCGATATCCTCGACACCCTGCCAGGCAAGTTCACGCTGCCAATCATTCGCCTGTTCGAGCGCGGCGATGAAATCCGGTGCAGCGATACAAGCATTGGCCTCGGCAAGCTCTGCCAGTGCAGCGAGCCGCAACATCCCGCTGTGAATCGCATGCCAGCGGGCAATCATCGAATCGACCGGATGACGCGCAGCAAACGCGGTCTGGCGCAGATTGCGCATATCATCGGGAGGAAGCGCGGACATGGCGGCATGCTAAACCCGTTGGCTTGCGGAATGGTTAAGCCCGCTCACCGGCCGTTTCCCGCGCCCTGCGGCCCGAGCCCGCGGCAGATCTGATGTTACAATTCCGGGGCTAGCGCAGCGAGAGCAGGCTTGCTAAGCGCGCCAAGCAACGCCAGTATTTCGCTGGCGCGCCATTCTTGCACCCGTAGCTCAGCTGGATAGAGCGCTGCCCTCCGAAGGCAGAGGTCACAGGTTCGAATCCTGTCGGGTGCGCCATGTATCCAAAACACTCGCTGCGTCCGTTTCGCAGCGTCTGGCTTCGGACAATCTCCTGCCCGGTGACACCCGTTCGAGGCTGATGTCAGCTTCTCCTGATGCCGCTAACTGCGGCCTGATCATGGCTTTAACCAATTGAATGACAGAGGGAAAACCTCCCGCCAAATTCAGCAGCGCACCGCCATATTGTCAATCAACCGTGTCGTGCCGATCCGCGCGGCAACCAGCAGACGTGCGGGACTTTTGCCCCGTTCAGACAGCGGAGCGAGGTTGTCCGCATCCGCAAGCACCGCGTAATCGATGCTGGCAAAGCCCGCCGCCAGCAAGTCGGCCTGCAAGGCAGCAATAGCACCTGCAACCTCGTCGCCCGCCTCGATCCGCGCAATCGCAACACGCATCGCGCGCGGCAGGCTGGCCGCAGCAGCGCGCTGATCGGGTGAGAGATAGCGGTTGCGGCTCGACATCGCGAGGCCATCGGGCTCGCGTACTGTCGGCACACCGATGATCGCGCCGACATGGGGCCGGGTCAGATCGAGATCGCGCGCCATCGTGCGGATCACGGCGAGCTGCTGGAAATCCTTTTCACCAAACAGCGCGACATCAGGCTCGACCTGATTGAACAGCTTGAGCACTACCGTGGCGACCCCGTCGAAATGGCCGGGCCGGGCCGCACCGCACAACCCCTCGCTCACGCCCGCCACGCTGACTGCGCTGGCAAAGCCGGCAGGATACATCACCTCGGGCGAAGGCGCCCACAGTAGCGCACACCCTTCAGCTTCAAGCATGGCAGCATCGTCGGCGAGTTGGCGCGGATAGGCAGCGAGATCCTCGTTAGGGCCAAACTGCTTGGGATTCACAAAGATCGAGGCGACAACGTGATCGGCAAGTTCGCGCGCGCGTCGCACCAGCGTAAGATGCCCGTCATGCAGCGCGCCCATTGTGGGCACAAGTGCAAGGCGTGCAGGGGTGCCGTCCGCGCCTGCGCGCAACTGCGCCAGAGCGGTTCTCAACATTTCCAGCGTCTTGACCGTTTGCACCGATGGGCCTCCAAGGATAAACCGGCCCTAGCGTCCTGCCCCACCCTGTTTCAAGCTGCCTCGTGATGGAAAGTCCTGCCGCCATGCCCCCAGCCGCTTCTGCTCCGGCACAACCCGGCAAGCCGCAACAGGGTCACCATGCGCATCGCATTGTCTTCGCGAATGAAAAGGGCGGCACCGGCAAGTCGACGACAGCGGTGCATGTTGCCGTGGCTTTGGCCTATCAGGGAGCGCGCGTCGCGTCGCTTGATCTCGATCCGCGCCAGCGCACACTGCATCGCTATATCGAGAACCGCCTCGCCACGCTCGAAAAGCGCGGCCTGACCTTGCCGACTCCTGCCTGCGAGGTTTTTCGCGGCGACACGACCGGCGAACTGATATCGATAATCCGGCGGCTTGAGGCGAATTACGATTTCCTGATTATCGACAATCCGGGCCGCGATGATCCCTTTGCGCGACTGGCAGTGGAACACGCTGATACACTGGTCACCCCGATGAACGACAGCTTCGTCGATTTCGACCTGATCGGACAAGTCGATGCCGAAACCTTCAAGGTGCGCAAATTGTCGTTCTTTGCCGAACTGATCTGGGAAGCGCGCCTGAAGCGCAGCCGGATGACCATCGAGCAGCGCAGACCCGAAATGGACTGGATCGTGGTGAGAAACCGCACCGGGCATGTCGAGGCGCGCAACATGGCCCGCCTGCAGAAGGCGCTCACCGAAATGGCGAAGCGGGTCGGCTTCCGCGTTACGCACGGGCTTTCGGAGCGCGTGATCTACCGCGAGTTGTTCCCTTCGGGCCTCACCCTGCTCGACAAGGGGCATCTCGGCGAACTCGGCACCAGCCATCTGGTGGCGCGGCAGGAATTACGCTCTCTGGTCAAAGCGCTCGCCCTGCCCGGCTTTGCCCGTGAGCAGGCTGAGCTTGAGCTCGCCTGATGCTGCGCATTGCCATCCTTCTCGCGATCGGATGCGTGCTGTTCCGCTGGGCTTTCGGGCAATGGCCATGGCAAGGATTGGGGCAAACCGGCGGCGCCGTCCGCAAACAGGCACTCGCCGAGGCGCGGGCGCTGCTCGGCGTTCCGGCGGCCGCGAGCAGGGAAGACATCATCGCCGCCCACCGCCGGATTGCCGCACTGGTGCATCCTGATCGCGGCGGGACCAGCGATGCCCTGCGTGAAGCCAATGCCGCACGCGATCTGCTGCTCGACGAAATGCCGCCCCCGCGCGACGGATCGGGTGGCGAGCACTAGACCTTGATCACGGCGTTGACACATTGCTCCGGCAATCGCAGCACCGCATTGGAAACAACAAGAAGGCCCAACCCTCATGCCGCACACCTTCCACCCCACCATCCTGCGCGAATATGACATTCGCGGGATCATTGGCGAGACACTTGGCGCCGATGATGCGCGGGCTATCGGACGGGCTTTCGGCACACTGCTGGCGCGTGCCGGGGGGAAGACAGTCGCGGTCGCCTATGATGGGCGGGTGTCCTCTCCCATGCTCGAACACGCGCTGGTTGAAGGGCTGACCGCGAGCGGTTGTGACGTCGTGCGGATCGGCATGGGGCCGACACCGATGCTCTATTACGCCGAAGCTTCAAGCGCACAGGTGGATGGCGGCATTCAGATAACCGGCAGCCATAACCCCCCCAATTACAATGGCTTCAAGATGGTATTTGAGGGGCGCCCGTTCTTCGGCGCGGATATCCAGCGGCTCGGACAACTGGCTGCCGCCGGTGATTTCGCCAGCGGCGCTGGCAAAGTCACCACGCGCGATATCATGGACGAGTATGTCGACCGCCTGCTGGAGGGACTGGCGGGGATCGACAGTGCCGCTCTCACCACGCTCAAAGTCGGTTGGGATGCCGGGAACGGCGCCGCCGGGCCCGCTCTCGAAGCTCTCGCCAAACGGCTGCCGGGCGAACATCATCTGCTGTTTACCGAGGTCGATGGACATTTCCCCAATCACCATCCTGATCCGACTGTGGAAGCGAACCTCTCCGATCTGCGTGCGCTGGTCGCGGAGAAGAGCCTCGATTTCGGAGTAGCTTTCGATGGCGACGGCGACCGGATCGGCGCGATAGACAGCACGGGGCGCGTGATCTGGGGCGATCAGCTGCTGATGATCTATGCCGAGGATGTGCTGAAAATTCGTCCGCACGCAACGATCATCGCCGATGTGAAGGCAAGCAGTGCGCTGTTCGACCGGGTGGCAGAGCTCGGTGGCATGCCCGAAATGTGGAAAACGGGCCATTCACTCATCAAGTCCAGAATGAAGGAAACAGGCGCACCGCTCGCCGGCGAGATGAGCGGACATGTGTTCTTTGCGGACGACTACTATGGTTTTGACGATGCGCTTTATGCTGGCGTCCGCTTGCTGGCGGCGACGGCGCGGCTCGGCAAATCGGTCACGGCGATGCGCGAAGCGGTGCCGCCGATGTTCAATACCCCGGAGATGCGTTTTCAGGTGGACGAGAGCCGCAAATTCGCTGCCATGGCCGAGATCACCGAGCGCCTTTCCGGCGCACCGGGGCCCGAGGTGGAGAGCGTCACCACGATTGACGGCGTGCGGGTCAACACCGCCGATGGCTGGTGGCTGCTGCGGGCTTCGAACACGCAGGACGTGCTGGTCGCCCGCGCCGAGAGCGACAACGAGGAAGGCCTTGCGCGCCTGATTGCGCAGATCGATACGCAGCTCGCGCTTTCTGGCCTCGAACGCGGGGAAAGCGTCGGCCATTGATGTTGGCGGCAGTGCGCCCCATTGAAAGGGGGTGACACCACCGCCCGCTTCCTCGCTCCCTCCTGAAATCGCTGCGTGGTTCGACAGCCGCGGCTGGCGGGTGCGGCGGCATCAGCTGGAAATGCTCGAAAAGGCGCGTGTCGGCCGCCATGCTCTGCTGGTGGCGGATACGGGCGCTGGCAAGACGCTGGCAGGGTTCCTGCCGACGCTGTGCGATTTTGCGCCTTTAGCCGGAACGTTGCCAGCAGACGGGCTGCACACGCTCTATGTCTCACCTCTGAAGGCGCTGGCGCAGGATGTGAAGCGCAACCTGCTCACACCCATCGACGAAATCGGGCTGCCCATTCGGGTCGAAACCCGCAGCGGTGACACGCCATCCGATCGCAAGAAGCGCCAGCGAGAGCGCCCACCGCATATCCTGCTGACAACGCCCGAGAGCCTCTCGCTGCTGCTGTCCTACCCCGAAAGCGCGCAGTTGTTCGCCGGGCTGAAACACATTGTGATTGACGAAGTTCACGCCTTCGCGGCGGGGAAGCGCGGCGATCTGCTGGCATTGAGTCTTGCGCGCCTTCACGCGGTAGCCCCACAGGCGCAGCGGGTGGCGCTGTCGGCGACGCTAGCCGATCCGCGTGCCTATCAGGAATGGCTCGCGCCTCAAGGCACCGACGATAGCGGTGAAATCGCGGCCGCCGATCTGCTGCTGGGCGAGAATGGCGCGCCGCCGGTTCTCGAAATCCTGTTGCCCGAACAAGAGCGCGTCCCCTGGGGCGGCCATGCCGGGCGCTGGGCAGTGCCGCGCCTGTATGAGCTCATCAAGGCCAACCGCACGACACTGGTCTTCACCAACACCCGTTTTTTGGCGGAGTTCATCTTCCAGTGCCTGTGGGAGGAAAACGCCGATCACCTGCCCGTCGGGATCCATCACGGGAGCCTTTCCACAGAGGCCCGCCGCAAGGTGGAAGAAGCCATGGGACGGGGCGAATTGCGCGCGCTGGTGTGTACCGCGAGCCTCGATCTGGGAATCGACTGGGGCGATGTCGATCTGGTAGTTCAGATGGGCGCGCCCAAAGGCTCCTCGCGCCTTTTGCAGCGGATCGGACGCGCGGGCCACCGGCTCGATTTGGCAAGCCGCGCGGTGTTGGTGCCGGGCAACCGCTTTGAATTTCTCGAAGCGATGGCGGCCAAGGATGCCGTCGATGCAGGCCAGCGCGATGGCGAGGAATTCCGCGCTGGCGGGCTGGATGTGCTCGCCCAGCACATCATGGCGTGCGCCTGTGCGGGGCCCTTCGATGAAGCCGCACTGCTTGCCGAGGTGCGCAGTGCGCTTGCCTATAGCTGGGTCGACGAGACAACCTTCAACCGGGTGCTCAATTTCGTCGCGGATGGCGGCTATGCCCTGTGCGCCTACGACCGGTTCAAGCGTATTGTGCGCGACAAGTCGGGGGTATGGCGGCTGGCCCATCCCAGCCACGCGCAGCGCCACCGGATGAATGCCGGTATTATCGTCGATTCAGAAATGCTGACGGTGCGGTTCAAGAACGGACGCAGCCTCGGCAAGGTCGAGGAACGCTTTGCCGCCCAGCTTTCATCTGGCGACACCTTCTTCTTCGCGGGCATGAGTCTTGAGGTCGAAAGCGTCAAGGACATGGACGTGATCGTGCGCGCCGCGAAGAAAAGTGCCACGATCCCGAGCTACGGCGGGCTACGCCTGCCGCTCACCACGCACCTTGCGAGCCGCGTGCAGGCGTTGCTGGCGGATCGCGCAGGCTGGGGGCGCTTTCCTGATGACGTGCGCGAATGGCTGGAAATGCAGGATTATCGCAGCTGCCTGCCCGCGCCGGGGCAACTGCTGGTCGAAAGCTTCCCGCATAGCGGCAAGCATTACACCGCCTATTACACGTTCGAAGGCTGGAACGCGAACCAGAGCCTCGGCATGCTGATTACCCGCCGCATGGAGGATCGCGGACTGATGCCGGGCGGATTCGTGGCCAATGATTATTGCCTAGCAGTGTGGGGCCTGAAGCCAGTAACTGATCCAGAACCGCTCCTTTCCCCCGACATTCTGACGCACGAATTCGTGGACTGGGTCACGGAAAGCCACCTGCTCCGGCGCGCCTTCCGGGAGGTGGCGGTGATCAGCGGGCTGGTCGAGCGTCAGCATCCCGGACAGAAGAAAACTGGCAAGCAGGTCACCTTCTCGACCGATCTGATCTACGATGTGCTCAGAAAATACGAGCCCGATCATGTGCTGATCGAAGCCGCATGGGCTGATGCCCGCGCGCGGATGACCGATGTAGGACGGCTTGCCGATCTGCTTGAACGCTCGGCCCGCGAACTGGTCCATATCGAACTCGATCGGGTCTCCCCGCTGGCCGTGCCGGTTATGACCATGATCGGACGCGAGGCGGTGCCACAAGGCGCGGTGGACGAGGAGTTGCTGCTTGAGGCGGAGAGCCTTGCGGCAACGGCGATGAGACCTGATTGGCCGATCGAGGGCGACTAGCGCCCCTCGCGAACGGGTGCGCCCAAAGAAAAAGGGCGGGACCAACCGGCACCGCCCCTTTTCCATTTCAAGAGGTTTGCGATCAGTCCTGACCGCCCGAGCCCGGGCCGCCCTTACCGAAGGTACGGTAGCGTTCGTTCCCGACGAAGCCGAACTTGGTCACGCCCGAGGCCTTGATGTCGTTGAGCACGCGTGCGGCGATTTCATAGCTCGCCATGCGCTCGGGCTCGAACTGGAGTTCAGGCTCGGGGTTGATCTGGGTGGTTTCGGCCAGCAAAGTTACCAGCTGCCCTTCGTTCACCGGGGTGCCGTTCCACAGGATTACGTCCTGTTCGGTCAGGATCAGCTTGTTCTTGATCGGATCGACCACAATGTCCTGCGGCGGCGGGTTGCCCTGCGGGAGGTCGATATCGACCGAGTGGGTCGCCACCGGAATGGTGATGATGAACATGATCAGCAGCACGAGCAAGACGTCGATCAACGGCGTCATGTTCATGTCGATCATCGGTTGGCCGTCGAGTTTGCCTCCGGACATACCCATGTCAGTTACTCCTTAACTCAAGTTGGCCGGATCAGATGCCCGGTTTGACCGGGTTGGAAATGAAGCCCACCGTCGGATAGCCCGCTGCCTGAACGTTGTAGATCGCCCCGGCCACACAGCCCCACGGCGCGTTCACATCAGCACGGATGTGGACCTGCGGGATCTGATCGGGATCTTCCATGATCGCTTCCGGACCACCTGCACGGGTCACGATATTATCCAGACGGGTGAAAGCCCTGTCATAAAGCTCTTCCGACGTCACGGGGGTAATGTTGTTGAAATAGACCCGGCACTCGCCGCCACGAAAGGCGCCTTCGAAGCCCGGTTCACCCGCGCTGCGACCACCGGCATCCGTGGTGCTGATGGTGAGCAAAAGGTTCTCAACCTTGTTCTTCGATTCGACCGACGAGAACACCGGAATTTCCAGCTTCTCGATGGTCTGGATCGCCACCGGAACCGCGATAAGGAAGATGATCAGGAGCACCAGCATCACGTCCACCAGCGGTGTGGTGTTGATGTCCGACATGGGGGTCTCGCCCCCGCCTCCCGTCGAAATCGCCATTGTTAATTCCTACCCTATAGAAACACTGGGGCCAAAAGCTTTGGCGTCAAAGGACTCGCGTGCCGGTGGGAGAGAGGCTCGATCCGTAAAGTCGGAGCGCTCGCCTTGGTACCTTTCCCACGGATCGGCTTCGGTCTGCCCTGCCGGGCAGCGCCGAGGCGAAGAGCGAGGCAGTCGGATCACCGCGCTGCCCATGCCCTTCGCCTTGTCGCAATCAGGCCTTCTTCGGAGCGGCGTTCTGGGCCGGCTTGGCAGCCGGGGCCGCCTGCACTGCCGGCTTCACCGCGCCGTTCGAGTTGATGTAGGCAAGAATGTCGGTCGAGAAACCGCTCAGCATCTCCGAGATGCGACGGTTGCGCGACTGCAGCCAGTTGAACGCAAGCACCGCAGGCACGGCGACGAGCAGACCAATTGCGGTCATGATCAGCGCTTCACCCACCGGACCGGCAACCTTGTCGATCGAGGCCGAGCCTTCGATGCCGATGTTGATCAGCGCGCGATAGATCCCGATCACGGTGCCGAGCAGACCGATGAATGGTGCGGTCGCGCCCACCGAAGCGAGGAAGGGCAAACCGCCCGACAGCACGTAGTTGATCGAATCTTCCGACCGCTGGAGCGAACCGTGCATGTAATCATGCGATTCGAGCGCGTCGGTCATCTTGCCGTGCTCTTCCTGGGCCTTGACGGCATCGTCGGCGATCTGGCGCCAGGCGCTGTCTTTTTCGAGCTTGGTAGCAGCTTCCTTGAGGCTGGCGGCGCGCCAGAACTGGGTGCGGACCGCGTCGTAGCCCTTGAACACCTTGTTCTGTTCGAACAGCTTGGTGAAAAGGATGTAGAACGAGCCGACCGACATGATCACCATGACGGCGAGGATCGACCAGGCAACCGGGCCGCCCTCTTCCATGGCCTTCATGAAGCCGAATTCATTGACCGGCGCTTCGGTGGCGGCAGCCGCAAGATAATAAAGGTTCATTGCGAGTAGTCCTCTTGAAAAATTGTCCCCAAGATCACGCGCCGATCGGGCAACCGTGATCCCTATATTGCACTAATTGATTCGGTACGTAATCCGGGTCGAGTAGGCGCCTTCCGTCGGGTTGCCATCGCGATCGAGCGCGGGGTTGAATTGCGCATAGCGCTCCATCCCCTGACAAGCGGCCTGATCAAGATCGGGCGAGCCGCTTGAGGCGGTAACCTGACAATTGGCAGCCCTGCCGTTGGCCGTCACGGTGACGCGCACGCCGACGGTGCCTTCCCGCTCCTCGCGCAGCGCACGAGCCGGATAGTTGTCCTGAATGCGCGCGGCCCAGCTGCGCTCATTCTTGGTGGACGCACCGCGAGCTTGTGAGGGCGGAGCAGGTGGGGCAGCCGGCGGTGCGGGCGGCGGAATCGTGATAGCAGGCGGTGCCGGAGGCGGAATGGTAGCCTGCGTCTGGATTGGCGGCGGCGCCGGAGCAATGCTGATCGGCGGCGGCGGAGCAACCGGCGGCGGAGGTGCCTGCGGCTGGTCTGGCGGCGGCGGCGGCGGTTCTTCCTCGGGCGGCGGGGGCTCCTCAATGTCGACAGTCGTCACCCGCTCGATCTCTTTCTTGATCGCGTTGATCGCGAGGCCGACAACCAGAACCACCCCGACGCTACCGACAATCGCGAGCGAGATGATCAGTGCGACGAGCTTGGAGCCGGTCAATCCCTGTTGTTGCTCAGCGTAGGACATCCAGCTTTATACTCTCCATTCTCACGCCGGGGTTAGCCGGCGGATCTCCCATGCCCAGTCACAAAAGGACAGGGCACAGATCCCACAAACGGGCATCTCGATCCGGCTTGGCAGCGTAACTGCATCGGCAATGTTAACCATTGCCACTGCACGACCATGCGCCCCGCCGGGTCGTGATCATCATGCGGTTGATTCGCAGGATCATCAAGCCCGATTAGAGCACGGAACCATTTCATGTCCCGCACCCGACATCGCGGGCTTTAACGAGCATCCCCTAGCCGATCAAACGCTTTTGCGGTTCAGCGACAATTCACGACGCATCATGTTCAATTTATGGTGCTAGTATTGCGCTGTCCGCAAGGCTGCACAATGGTGCCAAGGGGTTTTTGATGAACGGCAAATTAACAAAATATTTCAGATTGGTAATGGGGACATTTGCGACCTCTGCCGCGCTTGCCGGAGCCGCCCAGCCAGCCACCGCGCAGCCGCTGGCGGCCTCGATCGACGAGGCTAGTCAAATTGCCACCTATGCCGATCTGGCGACCCTTTCGGACCAGAGCGAAATGGTCGTGCGGGCGCAGATTCGCCGGCAGACCGCCCTCAAACCCGAGCGTGCGCCCGGCTTGGCGGCGGGATTCGTCCGGCTGTTTATCGAGGCCCGCACAGTCGCACTGATTTCGGGCAAATCCGCGCTTGCAGGTGACTTGAGTTACCTTGTCGACGTGCCGCTTGATCCCAAGGGCAAGGTGCCCAAGCTGAGGAATCGCGATGTGCTGTTGTTTGCGCGCGGTGTACCGGGCCGGGCAGGCGAACTACAGCTGGTGAGCGAGCAGGCGCAGATGGCCTTCACCCCCGCGATTGAAGCCCGGCTGCGTCCGATTCTCACCGAACTGGTCAGCGGAAAGGCGCCGCCGCGAATCACCGGCATCAGCGATGCATTGGCCGTGCCGGGGACACTGGTGGGCGAATCGGAGACCCAGATATTCCTGGCCACCACCAATCGCTCACCTGCGTCGATCACGATCCTGCGCCGCCCTTCGCAGCGGCCGGAATGGGGCATTTCCTGGGGCGAGATCATTGATTCGGCGGCGCGCGCACCCGCACCGGAGACAATCGGCTGGTACCGGCTCGCCTGTTCGCTGCCGCGGCAGCTTCCGAGCAACGCCAATCTGGCCCGCGATGCCAATGCCCGCCGATTGGCGATGGCCGATTATGGTTTCGTGCTCGAACAGCTCGGCCCTTGCGAACGACGCATTACAAGGCCGGGCTGACAATTCTGCGCGCTTGACCATATACACGGCATGACTAAGCGCTGGGGCGGACACCCATCACGGAGACCCGCCTTGCCTGACGCCGCGCCTGCTTCTGCCGCACCTTTGCGCATTGCCATTGCCGGACTCGGCACAGTCGGCGCTGGCGTCATCCGGCTGCTGGATACCAACCGCGATCTGATCGCCGCACGCGCAGGACGCGCCATCGATGTTGTTGCAGTGGCAGCGCGCGACCGCGGGAAGGATCGCGGGGTCGATATCGCACGCTTCGCCTGGGAAGACGACATGACGGCGCTCGCCCGCCGCGATGATGTCGATGTAGTTGTCGAACTGGTCGGCGGGTCCGACGGGCCGGCCCTCGCGCTGTCCCGCGCGGCCTTACAGGCAGGCAAGGGGTTGGTAACTGCCAACAAGGCGATGATCGCGCATCACGGCCTGCATCTGGCCGAACTGGCCGAAGGTGCGGGCGCGCCGCTCAAGTTCGAGGCTGCCGTGGCCGGCGGAATTCCGGTCATCAAAGGCCTGCGCGAAGGCACCTCTGCCAACGCGCTGACCAAGGTTTACGGGATCCTCAATGGGACCTGCAATTACATCCTCTCCACGATGGAGCGCAGCGGTGCTGATTTCGGCGAGGTGCTGGCCGATGCGCAACGGCTGGGTTTTGCCGAGGCAGACCCTGCTTTCGACATCGAGGGTGTGGATGCTGCACACAAGTTGTCGATC
This sequence comes from Erythrobacter sp., assembly GCA_046296075.1. GTDB lineage: Bacteria > Pseudomonadota > Alphaproteobacteria > Sphingomonadales > Sphingomonadaceae > Erythrobacter. The sequence goes on from JBKBMC010000003.1 coordinate 51,181, forward strand.
CTGGCCGCGATCGGCTTTGGAACGCGGATCGATTTCGGCGCTGTCAGCGTCAGCGGCATCACGCAGGTGCGCGCCGCCGATATCGCGCAAGCGGGCGCTCTCGGCTTTGTGATTCGCCTGATTGGCGAGGCGGATGTCGAGGACACGCCGCAAGGTGCGCGGTTGCTCCAGCGCGTGCGCCCCTGCCTGATCGCCAAAGGGCACCCCCTCAGCGCCGTCGATGGCCCGACCAATGCCGTCGTGGCCGAAGGCAATTTCTCGGGCCGCCTGCTGTTTCAGGGCGCAGGCGCAGGCGACGGACCGACCGCGAGCGCGGTCGCAGCCGATCTCATCGACATCGCCCGGGACGAAGTGGGCGCGCCCTTCTCGATTCCCGTGGCCCAGCTTGCGGCACTTCCCCCAGCCGAGCCCGGCCACCGCACCGAGCGCACATATTTGCGCTTCATGGTCAAAGACCGGCCGGGCGTGCTCGCCGAAATCACCGCCGCGATGCGCGACGGTGCAGTCTCGATCGAGAGCCTGATCCAGCAGGGACGCGGCCACGAAGGCGGAGAGGTGATGGTGGCGATGGTCACGCACGAGGGGCCGGAAGCCAATGTGCGGCGTGCGCTTGATCTGCTGGCCGGTTCGGAAAGCCTGACTGGCGAGCCGCTGGTGCTGCCGATCCTCGCGGCGTGAGACAGCGCGTTACCGTTTCTTCTTCTTGGAATTGCTCGGGGGTGCGATCGGGGCAGGCGCGGGCTTGATCCCCATCGCCTCGCGCCGGGCCTTTTCCTGCTCCTCCGTCAGTTCAAGCTCCTGACCAAGCGGCGGCAGCCCGCGCGCGATGCGATCCGCGTCCGAACCCGCGGGTGCCTGCGGGAGCGCGGCGACATCGATCATCAAGGCGGGCGGCGGCACACCGCCAATCCCGATACCTTTGCCATTATCGCCGATACCGAACACGTCTGGTGGCGGCGGTGAGCCCTTGAAGGCAGTCTCCCTTGCGTAACGGTTCTGTGCTTCTGCGCGATTGTCGCTGAGCAGGCCACTGCGATCCTCGCCCGTCTGGCGGCACACCACGATCTCGCCGCTGATGGTGCCCGCATCGGCGCGGTCAACACATTCCTGTGCCTGCGCCTGGTTGACCTCGCCGCTCGGGCGGGTGACCATGATGTTGATGCGTTCGCGTGGCTGGGACGCGGTGGCAGTCGCGTCGCCCGTCGCCTTGCTGTCATCCTGCGCAGCTAGCGGAGAGGTCATTATCCAAACCGCGGCAAACCCGCCCTTCAGAATGGCGGTACGCAAATGTTTCAATGGGGTCACAGCATTGCTCGACAAACCCTGCTCCTTGGGCTTAAGCGCACCGGCATCATCTTGAGTGACAAAGGCTGACACACGCATGAACGATCTCCCCGATACTGACGACGCAGCAGCGGCGCAAGCAAGCGTCAATGGTGCGATGCAGCGCGTGCTGGTGCTCGAGATGGTGCGCGTGACAGAAGCGGCGGCGGTAGCTGCAGCACAACTGATCGGACGCGGCGATGAAAAGGCGGCTGATGCCGCCGCTGTCGAGGCAATGCGCCGGGCGTTCGACAATCTCTACATCGATGGCACCGTCGTGATCGGCGAGGGTGAGCGCGACGAAGCGCCGATGCTCTATATCGGCGAGAAGGTGGGCATGGGCAAAGGCCCGAAGATCGACATCGCGCTGGATCCGCTGGAAGGCACCACCATCACGGCCAAGGCCGGGCCGAATGCGCTCGCCGTGCTGGCGGCGGCCGAGGAAGGGTGCCTGCTCAACGCACCTGATGTTTACATGGACAAGCTGGCAGTGGGGCCGGGCTATCCCGAAGGCATCATCGATCTTGCCAAGTCGCCCTCCGAAAACGTGCGCGCTGTTGCAGAGGCCAAGGGGGTCGATCCCTCGCGAATCAATGTCTGCGTGCTCGATCGCCCGCGCCATGCCGAATTGATTGCCGAATTGCGCGCGCTCGGCTGCGGAGTCGTGCTGATCGGGGACGGTGACGTTGCAGGCGTCATCGCGGTGACGGATGAGGACACCACGATCGATATGTATATGGGTCAGGGCGGTGCACCCGAGGGCGTGCTTGCAGCGGCCGCGCTGCGCTGCGTCGGCGGACAGTTCAACGGTCGGCTCTTGTTCCGGAACGAGGATGAGAAAGCTCGCGCCCGCAAGTGGGGCATCACCGATCTCAACCGCATCTACAAGCTGGAAGACCTTGCCAAGGGCGATTGCATCTTCGCAGCGACCGGCGTGACATCGGGCTCGTTGCTTGATGGCGTCAAGCGCCGCCGGAAACCTACGGGCGAAGTCTACATGACGACGGAAAGCGTGGTGATGCGCGCCTCTTCAGGCACGGTGCGCTGGATCCGGGGCGAGCATCGCATCGCCTGATCAGCGGACGGGGGCTGCCGTTGCCTCGAGCGCGGCGGTTCTGCGCACCGCCCCATCTGTCAGCAGTATCCCCCGCTAGGCAAACCGCTCCCACGGGCCGGTGATGGCAAGCGTGCGCGTGGGCGAATAAGCATTAACGAACAGCGTGCGACCATCGGGCGAGAAGCACGCGCCAGCCAGCTCGCACTGCATCCTGAGACGCGCCAACGGATAGGCGCTACCTTCGGGAGTGATGCCGCGCAGGTAATTATCGACCACGTCGGTGTATTGGTCCTCGCACACCACCAGATGGCCATTCGGCGCGACGGTAAGATTATCGCCGAAATTGAATTGTTCTGGGCTGTCACTCTCAAAGAACAGCTCGATCCGGCAGGGGCCCTTCCCGCGGCCGGGAACCAGACGGAAAATCTGGCCGAGCTGCTTCACGCCGCCGCTGGTCGAACAGATGAAGAGATCATCCGTGCCCATATGGATGCCTTCGCCGCGCGCCACCAGCGCCGCGCCTGCTGCGGCTGCACGCAGGCGCAGGTCGTCCTTGGGCGCTTCGACGTCATCCAGATCCACCCAGCACACCGGATAGAATTGCCGCCGTGCCATGGTCATATCCTGCCAGTTGCGGGTATCGGCCAGCCCCTCAACCACCATCGCCTGCAAGCGTCCGCCCTTGGCGAGATCACCCGGCACGGCAGGGACAAAGCGGTAGAGCACGCCGTCATCGCGGTCTTCGGTGAGATAGACCATCCCAGTTATCGGATCGACGCAGGCCGCCTCGTGGTTGAAGCGGCCCATTGCGGTCAGCGGCACCGGGTCGACAAGGCCGGTCGCATTGGCGGGCACTTCGAACACCCAGCCGTGATTGCGCTCCAGCCCTTCGCCATATTTCTGGCCCGGCCCGGTTGGCGCCTCCTCGCAGGTCAGCCACGAGCCCCAAGGCGTCACCCCGCCCGAACAATTGCGGATCGTGCCGCCCAGACTGCGGAACTGGCGCTTCACCGACAAAGTTGCAGCATCAAGCACCAACGTGGTCGTCCCGCCTGCGACAAACTTGCCATTATGCGTGCCAAAACCGCGTGCGATCGGCCCGCCTGAGTCATGGCGCTGCGTCAGCTCGTGATTGCGAACGAGAGCAATTTCGCCGCCGGGCAGCGCGAAGCAGCCCATCCCGTCGGCATGATCGGGCACCGTGCCGCCATCATCCATCGCATCTGAGAGGCTGGAGATCACCCGATAGGAAAAGCCCTGTGGCAGATCGAGCAGCCCGGCCGGATCGGACACCAGCGGACCATAGGATGCGCCGCTGGTTTCAGCCGCCGCTCCTGTAGCGCGGAGAAACGCGCCGCTTGCCAGCAGGGCCGCAAACGCGCTGCTGGTTGCGGCAAGGAACTGGCGGCGATCGGCGCGGACGAGATTCATCGGAAAAGACATCCTTGGTATGACACGTGCGGAGGCGACATCTCTCATGTGAGCAATCGGGCTGCAACATCAACCCGGCAAGGCCTGTTTCAGGAGAGACCATGCGCGCTGCGCTGACGCAGGGCAAACCCGTGCGCAGCCAGCAAGCTCAGGGCTCCTGCCACTGTCAGGCCTGTCTCTAGCGTTTCGCTCGCGACAAATAGCGCGGCGATGAGCGCTGCCAGCGCAGCTACCAGCACGCCGGCCCACCTGCCGCCACTGCGCCATAAGGCAGGCCCGCTGACCAACACGACAGGCACGATGAGCGCCGCGTGAAGCCATTCAGCCTCGATCCAACCGGCGGGAAGACTTGCCAAAAAGACCGCCGGAGCAACCGTCAGCACCAGCGGCATCAGCAAGCAATGCACCAGGCACAAGCCCGATAGCGCCATACCGGCGCGATGGAGGACAGCCTCGCGCAGCAGTTGCTGTGTGGCATGTGCGGTAAAATTCATGAGCCAGCCCCGTTAAATTGCCCCTTTACGCAACCTGATATCGGATGATATGTTGTAACATACAAGCAAAGATTGTGGCGGGCCTGTTGTACCCGCTTCCCGACAACCTTTTCCGGATACCCTCTCCCATGCTGCAAACCTCCGATACCCGCCTGCCTGTCACGGTGCTGTCCGGCTTTCTGGGCGCAGGCAAGACGACCTTGCTCAATCACATTCTCGCCAACCGCGAAGGCAAGCGCGTGGCGGTGATCGTCAACGACATGAGCGAGGTGAACATTGACGCGGATCTCGTGCGCGGTGGCGAGGCGGCACTGTCGCGCGCGGAGGAAACGTTGGTCGAGATGACCAATGGCTGCATTTGCTGCACCTTGCGCGATGATCTGCTGAAAGAGGTACGCAAGCTCGCCGAGGAGGGCCGGTTCGATTACCTCGTCATCGAAAGCACCGGCATTTCCGAACCCCTGCCCGTCGCCGCCACCTTCTCGTTCCGCGACGAATATGACGAATGTCTGGGCGATGTCGCGCGGCTCGACACGATGGTCACTGTGGTCGATGCGGTGAACCTGCTGGCCGATTATTCCAGCAGCGATCTGCTCTCGGCGCGCGGTGAAACCGCGGGCGATGGCGATGATCGCAGCCTTGTCGGCCTGCTGGTCGAACAGATCGAATTCGCCGATGTGGTGATCGTCAACAAGGCGAGCGCAGTGAGCGCCGATCAGCTTGCGATGATCAAGAAAGTGGTCGCATCCCTCAATGCCGATGCGCGCATCATCGAGGCCGACTTCGGAAAGGTCGCGCTCGACACCATTCTTGACACCGGACTCTATGACGAGGAGCGTTCCGAACAGCATCCACTATGGATGAAAGAACTGTACGATTACGCCAGCCACCGGCCGGAGAGCGAGGAATATGGCGTCGAAAGCTTCGTCTACCGCGCCCGCCGTCCCTTCCACCCGGCGATGTTCTACCGCTTCCTGACTGGCGATGCGCTCGACAAGGTGATCCGCGCCAAGGGGCATTTCTGGCTTGCGACACGCAGCGACTTCCTCGGCGAGTTGGCCATCGCAGGCCATCAGAAAAGCGTCAGCCGGATGGGCCGCTGGTGGGCAGCTGTGCCCAAGAACCGCTGGCCCGATGATGGCACCTTCGAAGAATTCGTGATCCGCCACTGGGACCCGGTGTGGGGCGACCGGCGGCAGGAACTGGTGTTCATTGGCATCGGGCTCGACAAGGCGGCAATCACAGCCGCGCTTGATGCCTGCCTTGTCCCGACCGACGCATTCACTCCGGAGAAGTGGGAACGCCTCAACGATCCCTTCCCGGCCTGGGGCGAGGCGCAGACCATGTTGGAGGACGCCTGAGCGATTTTTCCTGTCCCTGCGACACGAGAGCCACGCGCATAAGCCTGAGACCGCGTGGTTCTCGCCGCAACCGGTTAGCCGCCGTTTTGGCCTGTGCCTTCGGCAATCATGGCAACGGCCTTGGCGCTGGCTTCTTCAACACCGGTTTTGCCTTCCTTGATAAGGTCGGCAAGGATCAGCAGCTCATCAGCGATCTGCGTTCCGGCGCTGGCTTCCTGCGCGATACGGATACCGCCCTGGGTTGCGGCTACCTCGGCCCACTTGGCGCGCACCGCTTCCCAGAAAGGCGCGGTCTTGGCCCAGTAGCTCTCGGCAGCAGCAACATTGTAGCCGTCGAAACGCTCGTAGGTGTTGAGTACATATTCCTGCACGACGGGCACCAGCTTGCCGCTGCCATCCTTGGCGGGCATCATCTTGGTGTTGTCCTGCCAGTGTATCCAGCCGTTCGGCGTCAGCTGGTGTCGGTTGATCCCGACATAGCGATCATAGACCGGATTGCGGATAGCATCGCGCCGGGCGAGCGGACGCGCCGTCCAGCTTGAACGCCACCGCTTGATGCCTTGCGTGTCATCCCACTGGCCCCATGCCGCATAGCGCGGACTGTCATCGACCTGATAAACGGTCTGCGACCAGCGACCGGCGCGCAGATTTTCCGGAACGGCCGTCAACTCCCACACATCGCCACCCTTGTAGGCAAGCACTTGCGTGGGTTCATACTGCCAGTCCTGCCGCCAGTGCTTCACCACGTAGGGGTTGGCCTGATCGCCGGTCACGAGCAGGTGCTGGAGGACGATGCGCGTGCCCGTGTCCTCGATCACGCGGACGGATTCATAGCCGCCGGAGATCTTGCGTTCGAGCGGGGTGTAGTCTTCCATCCAGGGCGTCGATTCCTGCATGTCGAACGTCACCTTGAAATCCCCCGCCATGGCTAGGATGGTCTGACGATCGGCTTCGAAGGCCGCCTTGTGGGCTGAGGCATCGCGCACAATCGGGTCGTCGGCGAGCGCCGGGGCCGGGGCCGCGGCGAGCGCCAGCGCAGCAAGGCTGGTGCCAAGGATCAAACGGGACAAACGGGACATAGGGTAAACTCCTTTCCTGAAAATCATGCTACTGCGACTTAGAAGCGATACGTGGCCGAAATACTGGCGTTGCGGCCGGGCCGGGTGAAAGCGTCGAAAATGGCCGCATCACTCACCCGCAGACCGCGCACATCCGACCACAGAGCGTAGTTTGCGTTGGTCAGATTGAAGATGCCCGCCCGCAGCTTCAGCCGGTCTGTGAGGGCGAGAAATGCCGTGAAGTCGAACACGGTGGAGGCATCGGGGCGAATGAATAGATCGCCGCCGGTGACAGGATCGCGTTCCAGTTCGCCCTTCTCCTTGCGGGCATTGTGGGTCAGTATCAGCTCCGCGCCAAACCGCCCCGAAGGCGCGCGGTAGCCAAGGCTCGCCACCAGATTGAACGGATCAATGGTATCAAGCGGGGTGCCTATGCCTACCCGATCAAAAGTGTCGCCATTGGCATAAGCCAGCGCGAGCCGTGCGTTCCAGCCGCTTTCCAGCTTCATCTCGCCGCGCGCTTCGAACCCTTCGATCCGCGCGCCGTTGAAATTTACGAACTGGAAGATAGCCGGATTTTGCGGGGTAAAGCCGCCGCGTACCACCTGCTGATTGATGAAATTCTCATAATCCCCGCGAAAGCCGGTCAGCTGCAACGAGAAGATATCGCCGACATAGCGCGCGCCCACTTCCCAGCTTTCGCTGGTTTCGGGGCGCAGATCGGGATTGGGGATCGAGGTATATCCGCCCGCGATGAATTCGAAGAAATTGTTCACCTGCGAAGGTGTGGGCGCAAGGAAGCCTTGCGCGTAATTGCCGAAAAGGAACACTTCGGGGGCGAGTTTCAGCGTCGCGCCGAATTTGGGACTTAGGCGGTTTCCGCTTTGCGCGGCGGGACGGAAAGTGGTGAGCAGCGGATCATTGGTGGGGTTCAAATTGTAGAAATCAAACCGCAATGCCGGGAACAGCATCAGTGCGCCATCAAACAGGCTCATCTCGTTGGCAAGGAACACCCCGCCAAGCGTGAAATCAGTAACGGGAAAGGCGCGGGTCGGGAAGCTTTCGCCGCGGCCGGGGAAGGTGCCATCGCGCAGGCCTTCCTGCCGGGTCCAGCTGATATCGCCGCCAAAGGCAACGCGGTTTTCGATCCCCGCAAAGGAAAACGATGAGCGCAGCTCGCCAACCACGCCGTAGATGCGGTTTTCAAAGGTGTTGAGCCGTTCACGATCCGGCGCAGGCGCAGCAGTCAGGCTGGTGCGTTCCTCGAATGCGAACTGGCGGTCTTCGGCATCCTGCCAGAAGGCCGAAAGAAACGCATATTCAATCGCATCGCCCGGTGTGCCATCATAAGTCCAGTCGAGCGAGGCACGTACCCGGCTGTTGGTATCGCGCGCATTGAGCGCGTCGACCGTCCACACCGGGCGCGGGCCAAAGGTGAAAGCCGGGCCCAGACCAGTCAGCACATTGGTTTCAACCGCTGCATCAAGCCATTCGCCGGTCAGCCGCACGCGGTGCGGGCCATTGTCCCACACCAGCTTGGCAAGCACGGCATCGCTTTGCCCGTCCTGCGGATTGGGCGCGGTGCGCCGTTGGCCAATGCCTTCATTGCGCCCGCGATTGGCCAGTTCGGAAAAATCACGGCGGGTGTAAGCGACCATGGCCGAAAGATTGCCTGTCTGCCCGGCAAGCGTTGCAGTTTGCGCGAATTCATTGTCTTCGCTCGAAAATTGCGAGGTGACAAAGCCGCCCACGCTCGCTGCACCAATGATGTCGGTGGGATCGGATGTGACAAAGCTGACGGCGCCTGCAAGACCATCGCTGCCATAAAGCGCTGAGGCTGGGCCGCGCAGAATCTCGACCGATTTCACCAGGCTGACATCAGCAAAGCCGCCGCGCCCGGCATCTTGCGGGCCGAAGCTGAAGCCCTGCGGTGCGCGGATACCATCGACCTGAATCAGCACGCGGTTGCCGCCGATGCCGCGAATGTTGAAGCCTTCGTTACGCGCACGTCCGGTTGCGCCAATCGCGGCGCCAAAGCGTGCTGGGCCGCGTCGCACGCTGACGCCGGGTTCGAAGCGCACGAGATCCTTGATGTCGGTGGCGAGCTGATCGGCGATGTCTTCGTTGGTGATCACGGTGACGGTTGCGGGGGCCTGTTCCTGCAGCACAGGCGTGCGCGTGGCAGTGACAGTGATGCGGCCGGTTTCGCGCGGGTCTTCGGCAGCCGCATCGGCGGCCTTGCCCGCCTCGATGGCTTCTGCGGCGGCAGCAGGGGTAAGCGGCGCTGCGACCGAGAGGGCAACTGCCATGGCAACAAGGGATGATCGGGTAAACGAGAGTTGCGGGATGAGAGACAAGCTATGGTTCCTCTGAAGGTTACCCCACAGCCCTGCCCTTATTGCGAATGAGAGTCAATAGTATTGCTATCGGGAATCATTCGCATAAATGCCCCCGACGCCGGATGCCTCAGCAGCGCACTCCGTTCAACCCCCACAAAATTGACGATACGCCCCGCGCGCCCGCTCGGCTATCCCTTGGGCCAATAACCATTCACAAGGGAGAGGCGCGTCATGGATCTGGGACTGAAGGGCAAGAAAGTCATCATGAACGGCGGGGCGCATGGTCTCGGCCTCCAATCGCTGAAGCTCTTCGCCGCGGAAGGCGCGGATGTGGCCTTTTTCAGCCGCAAGGAAGACAAGATCGCCGCAGCCGTCGCCGAGATCGACGCGGCTGGCCCGGGCAAGGTGTTTGCCGAGGTGTTCGACATGGCCAGCGGCACCGAAGCCTATCAGGCGTGGCTTGAGAAAGCCGTCAAGGAACTGGGCGGCTGCGATATTTTCGTCCACACCGCCAGCGCCTCGGGCACCGGCGGCGCGGGCGACTGGCAGGCCTGCCTCGACATGGACCTGAAGGGCGCGGCCTTCGCGGTCGAGACGCTTACACCTTACCTTGAGGCTTCCGGCACGGGTTCGATCGTGATGCTGTCGAGCACGGCGGCGCTCGAAACCTTCATCGCGCCCAACCCCTTCAACGCGATCAAGGCGGCGCTGATCACCTATGCCTCGCAATTGTCGCAGGCGCTGGCCGCCAAGGGCATCCGGGTGAACACAGTTTCGCCGGGCGCGGTCTATTACAAGGGCGGCAACTGGGAAATCATCGAGGAACACATGAGGCCGCTCTATGACGCCACCCTCGCCAAGATGCCCATGGGCCGCTTTGGCGAGCCGGTGGAAGTCGCCAAGGCGATCGTCTTCGTCGCCAGCCCCGCTGTGCCCTACATGACCGGCTCGAATATCGTCGTCGACGGCGGCTTTACGCAGCGCGTCCAGTTCTAATCCCCCTTACCCGCAAGAGGCCCAAACCATGGCGCAAATCGACCGCGACAAGCTGCTCGACATCTACACCCGCACGATGAAGGTGAACCGCACCGACGAGAAGTTCCGCGAGCTGCTGATGGGCGGCAAGGTCGCGGTGATGTATTACTGCGTGCGCGGGCAGGAGCTGGTTTCGGCGGCGGCGATGGCGGCGCTCGAGAAGGAGGACTACGTCGTCTGCACCTATCGCGGGCAGGGCGAACAGACCGCCAAGGGCATCCCGATGGAGAAGTGGTGGGGCGAGTGCCTCGGCAAGGCGACGGGCACCTGCAAGGGCAAGGGCGGCACGATGCACATTACCGATCCCGATACAGGGATCATGGTCACGACCGGCGTGGTAGGCAGCGGCCTGCCGATTGCGAACGGTCTTGCCATGGCGAGCCAGAACAACGGCGATGGCCGGGTGACGCTGGTGAGCTTCGGGGACGGTGCGGCCAATATTGGCGGCTTCCACGAAGCGATGAACATGGCCCAGCTTTACAAGCTGCCCGTGATCTTCCTGTGCCAGAACAACCGCTACGGCGAGCACACGGCTTACGCCGATCACACCGACAGCACGAACATCGCCAGCCGCGCGGCGGGTTATGGCATGCCGGGCGTGACGGTGGACGGCAATGATGTCCACCAGATCTATCCCGCGATGCAGGAAGCCGTCGCCCGCGCGCGCCGCGGCGAAGGCCCGACGCTGGTCGAGGCCATGTGCTACCGCATGATGGGCCACTTCTTCGGTTCGGACTTCAGCTACATGCCGCCAGAACACATCGCCGAAATGAAGGCCGAAGACCCGCTGCCCAAGCTGCGGCAGGTGATGCTCGACTACCAGTTCACCGAGGAAGAACTGGACGCCATCGTCGCCGATATCGACGCGCAAATCAACGCGGCGGTGCAGCACGCGCTCGACGCGCCGCTGCCGGACACTGATGAAATCTACAAGGACGTGCTGGAGGAGACCGCCTGATGGCCCAGATCACCATGACCCAGGCGCTGAACCTCGCCATTGACGAGGCAATGGCCGACGATCCGGGCGTGTTCTGCCTTGGCGAAGACGTGTCCGCCAAGCAGGGCGGCGGGGTGTTCAAGGTCACCTCGGGGCTGACCGAGAAGTATGGCGAGCACCGCATCCGCGCTACGCCGATTTCCGAAACCGCGATCATCGGCGCAGCGGTCGGTGCCGCTCTAGCGGGCCAGCGCCCGATTGCCGAGATCATGCTGATGAACTTCGTCGGCGTGTGCATGGACCAGATCGTCAACCACGCCGCCAAGCTGCGCTTCATGTCGGGCGGGCAGACGCCGTGCCCGATCGTGATCCGCACCACCACGGGCGTCGGCGTCGGCTTTGGCGGGCAGCACTCGGACATGCTGGAGGCGTGGTTCGCCCACGTCGCGGGCATCCATGTCGTCACCCCCAGCAACGCCGCCGACGCGCGCGGGCTGATGCGGGCGAGCATCGACGCCAATGACCCGGTGATCTTCATCGAGAACATCCTGTGCTACGGCCTCAAGTCGGAAGATCCCGGCCCGGGCTACCGCGTGCCGCTCGGCAAGGCGGCGATTGCGCGCGAAGGCACCGACATCAGCCTCATCACCTATGGCCGCACGGTTCTGGACGCGTTGGCCGTGGCCGATGATCTCGCCAAGGAAGGCATTTCGGTCGAGGTGATCGACCTCAGAACCATCGCTCCTTACGATGAGGCAACCGTGCTGGCGTCGGTGCGCAAGACCGGCCGCGCGATCACTCTGCACGAGGCGGTGCGCCCGTTCGGCACGGGGGCAGAAATCGCTGCGAACATTCAGGAAAAGTGCTGGGACAGCCTCAAGGGCCCGGTGCGGCGCATCGGCGGGACGTTCTCCGCCGTGCCCTTCGCCAGCCATCTTGAGCAGGCTTGGATTCCGCAAAAGTCGGACATCGTCGCACAGATCAAGGCATCGGTAGGTAAGCACTAAATGGCATCAGAAATCCGCATCCCCAAGCTCGGCATGAGCGCCGTCGAAATGACCCTCGTCGAATGGATGTTCGGCGATGGCGAGCGCGTGGAGAAGGGCGACATCATCTACACGGTCGAAACCGACAAGAGCACCACCGAGATCGAAGCCCAAGCCAGCGGGATCATACACCCCACTGGCGAGGAAGGCGCGGTTTACAAGGTCGGCGATCTCATCGGCACGATCGACGAGGGGTAAGCACTTGGCTTCCCCCAGAGAAATGCTGTCGAAGGTCTATGCCACCGCCGGCACGCGTGACTGGAACGCGGTCGAGGCGCTGATCCACCCCGATTTCGTACTCTACGAGGCCAATTCCCTACCCTTTGCGGGCGAGTGGCGGGGCAAGGACGCGCTGCAACGCTGCGCCGCCGCGATGTATGGCACCTGGGCCGATACCAAACTCGAGATGCTTGATTGCACCGGCGGCGATACCTGGGCGGTGATGGTGATCCGCCTCACCATGCACCCCAAGGATGGCTCGCCCCCCTTCACCCAGACGATCTGCGAGGCGGGCACCTTCGAGGACGGGCTGCTGCGCGAGCTTCGCATCCACTATTTCGACGCCGCTGAGATCGGCGCGCGAGCCTAACGGTAGCGGGAGATAACTTCGTTCGCCTAACATATTGATTTGATATATAAATAATTGCCATCTATCACCCGCCAAAGGTGAAGGATTGGCAACATGCAACAGATCTTGCGACACAGTCTTCCGACGACTGCCGCTGTCCTGCTGCTTCCCGGCTGCATGTCGATGGACCGCCTCGAACAGGCCCCGACAGAGATAGTGCAGTCCCACAACACGGCTTTTGCCGGCTTGCGCTTCCCCTCCAGTGCGCCCGCAAGAAATGTCGTCGCACCACGTGGCGCGCCTTCCGACCGATACGCTGTCCTCGCGCTTTCCGGTGGTGGGCCTGACGGGGCCTATGGCGCGGGGCTGCTCGCTGGCTGGAGCGCGAGCGGAACCCGCCCACAGTTCGATGTTGTCACAGGGGTAAGCACCGGCGCACTCATGGCGCCATTTGCCTTTCTGGGGCCAGCCTACGACGACCGCCTCCGGGAATTGTATACGGGCGAGCATATCAGGACGATCCTGAGCCAGGGCTCGGCATTACGGCTGCTTCGGGGACCCGCAATGTATCGCAATGACCGGTTGCGTCAGCTGATCGCCCAGCACGTTGATGATAGTCTGCTGCGTCTTATCGCAGCTGAACACACAACAGGTCGCCGACTTTACATCGCCACTGCCAATATTGATGCACAGCACATGGTGATCTGGAATATGGGAGCGATCGCCGCACAGGGCACGACGGAGTCAGCGGCGCGGTTTCGCCAGATCCTGCTTGCCGCAGCAAGCGTGCCGGTGGCCTTCGATCCGGTGCTGTTCTCGACCCACGGCTCCCCGCTTGCAACGGGCGAGGCGCATATGGACGCGACTCTCTTCAGCCATTTCTATGCCGGGCCCGAATTGTTCCCCGAGACGTGCCTGACTGGAGTGCGGGTGTGCACCTTGCACATCATTGTCCACAACCGGACCGTCGCAGAACCGCAAACAATAAAGTTCAAGGCATCGGCGCTGATCCGGCGAGCGCTCGAAACGACAATCAAGGCGAACCTCAACACCCGTATATTGGCGACTGCGCAAATGGTGACTGCACGCGGTATCGCCTTTCGTCTCGCCTATCTCGACATTCCCTTCGCGAGCGTATCGCCGATTGATTTTGATCTGGCCTATATGCGCAGCATCTATCTCCTCGGA
>JBKBMC010000004.1:0-55182 GCA_046296075.1 Erythrobacter sp.
GCCGAAATAAGCCGACCCCGAGGGAAGCGGGGTGGGGGGGGTGTGTTGAATGAGTTCGGTGTACCCCCCGGGGGGGGTGTTTTTGAACCACGGGGGGCATCTCACATCAACACTGGAGCCAGACCTTCCAACGCAAATTTTTGCTATGCTCACCTCACACCATCCTAAATTGATGAAAGCGGAAGTGAAATTGGCGCAATCTGGCTCCACCGGAATCTATTGTTTGCCAGGCAGAGGTGGACGGTTGGATCAGGGGCTTTGGCTCGAGATCCACAGAAGAGGCCTCAGCCTTGCGGGACGACAGACGGTCGGAGAGTTCGAGCGGCTGTCATTTTCCGATCAGGTTCAAATCATTGCGGACGATCTCAGATCGGCATTTTGGCATGAGGAAGCCTTGGTCATCGCCAATTCCTATGGCTCCTACCTTTTCCTCCATGCACAGTCCCTCATCCCTTCCTTTCCCGGTAGGGTCCTGCTGCTGTCTCCAGTTGTGGGGGGTGTGACTTCCCCACAAACCGGAGTGCATTTCTCACCGCCATGCGCAGACCGATTACTGAAGCTCGCAGAGGCGGGGGACTTCAACGCACCACGCTCTTGTGAAATTCATGTTGGTGAACTGGATTGGCAATGCCCACCAGCCTTGGTGTGCAAATTTGCAGAGCTTGTGGGCATTCCGGTGACTGTGGTTCCATCCGATGGTCACATGCTCAGCAAGAGCTATGTGTCCCGGCTTCTGGATACCTGGTTACCATAGGCAACCAAGGCCAAGAGACATCGTACGGCTGTCTCCACCGGAAAGTGGGCGTTCTTCAGGATCGACAGCCCACTGAGCCACTCATCGGAAGGGGATGGGCTCAGCGGTGAATACGTTGATCACTTGTCCTGGTGTCATGACCGCAGATTTGCCGGTGATGATTGCGGACCCGAGCAGTGCACCGGCCGTGTTGCCACGTCCTTCCTGCCGGTGTTGGCCTCTCAGTCGCCAATTCTGATTGCCGACACGGACCCAGTCGAAGGTTAGTTCGAATTTGGCGCTCTTCCCGACGATGCCTTTGCCTGTGCGCCAGGTCACAGTCGACTGCACCTCTGATCCCCGCGGAATGATGATGGCACCGTTGTAGACAACATCCTCAACGACCAGAAAGCTTCGCTGTGTGCCTTCCTTCATGTCGATCGAAGTAATCTCCTGGGCCGGGGTCACCAGCACAAGAGTGTTGAGCGGCAACACACTGGCAGAAGCATCGACCCGCTTGGCTTCGACAACTGCCTGCGAATGAGCCTGCACGGGCAGAAGTGTGCTGGCCGACAACACGAGCACAGCTGACATAATCCTTTTCATGAATTTCCCCTCCGGTTCAAGAATCTGCACGATCATAAGGTATTGAGGCGAAGTCAACTCGATTCAAGCTGATGCATCTGACCTCCAAGTCTCAACGACAAGAAGTTTGGCTGCTGTCCGATGATCGAGCTTGTGGGATGGAGGTTGGTTGCGAACGAGCCTATCTTGCTGGGGTGTGCAACCTGTACCGCCTTGCCAAGCCGCTCCAAGAAGTGAGTACGCTGTTTCGTGTGCGCGACGAACTTGCGACCACCAATCTGAGTGAAGAAGTCTATCCGGGCTATCCCGGTGTCGTTGTGACCGAGCAACGGCTGCAGCGCATGACCTGGGGGTTTCCGCTGCAGCTCAGAGGAAAACAAGGCAATCTGCTGAAGCCGAAGCCGGTCAACAATGCTCGCACCGATAAGTTGGGCAGTTCCTTTTGGCATGCCAGCTTCGAAAAGCGTCGTTGCCTCATTCCGTTGACGGCATGGGCCGAGGCAGAAGGGCCCAAAGGACACAAGACGCGCACTTGGTTGAGTCTGCGTGATCAACCGATCTTCGCATGTGCGGGGGTCTGGCGACCGAGCGAGGAATGGGGCGACGTATATGCCATGATCATGACCGATGCTTGCGGAGAAGCCGCTCAGTGCCACACACGCATGCCGGTCATCCTCGAACCACACGACTGGAAGCAATGGCTCCTCGGAAGTCCGTCCGAAGCCCTTGGCCTTTGCCTGCCTTACGCTGGCAATGTGGTTCTTGATCGTACGTTGCAGCCCTGGGCAGCCGGTCGCAGCGCTCCTGCATCTGCTGATGTCAGCACCGGCCGGCTCATGCCTTGACACAAACGTCGCATCAGATGGTATCAGCAGGGTATGATGCTCAGTTACTTCGTCTTTCTTCTACAAGTTTCTGTTGTGCCCGCGGGTCAGACCTTCGACTGCACGCCCACTCACGTCTGGGACGGTGATGGCCCTGTGTGGTGCGCTGAAGGGCCACGCCTTCGGATATCGGGCATCGCGGCTCGAGAGATGGACGGCACATGCTCGCCGGGTCATCCCTGCCCCGATAGTGATCCGATTGCTTCACGAGATGCGCTGGTGAACCTGCTTGGCACCAGGACGGGTGTCGGACCGCACGGGCATATCCTCGTCTCCGGTCCCACTTTGCGTTGCACCTCAACGGGTCGAGCTGGGGGCAACCGGACAGGTGCTTGGTGCGTCTCACCACGTTCCGGCGATATCAGCTGTGCTATGGTCAAAGGTGGCTGGGCAGCCCGATGGGATCGGTACTGGCAGGGACGTCGCTGTCCATGAAGAAGTAGGACGGCAACCAACGTCAGCTTTGTGCCGTCATGTCGGTCAAATCGGAGCGCTTCTCGATCACCAGAAAGCGGACAACGGCGTCGATCGGCCTTGTATGACCGTGCTTGGGACTTAGCCGTCGCTCCTAAAGGACATGCGGAATGACTTTTATTACCAGAAGCAGACACACCTTGCTGGGGAGCGTGGATGGTGGCTATTCAAGGCTCGCTTTCAGAAATTCTTTGACCATAATTTTTTTGAAAAAATCTTGATGGTTTTGAACAAAAGCTAGATTTATGTTTCGTGTTCTGCCTGAGGTCATTCGGATTTTGACATCCTCCGATTGAATTTCAATCTTCTCAATCTGGGATAGCGGGATTCGATAGAAGGGCATGACGTAAACATTGATGAACTTTCCATCAAAGCTCAAAGCAGGCATCCCAAACATCGCGCGACAGGTCAGCAGAATACCGAGCATAGCAAACAAGCTCGCGATCACGAATATAATGGCCCCAAATATCGTGAGGCCATTATCTGTCCGCACCATCGGCCCGATGTCACCATCAACTGGGGGAAGCCAAAGCAGGATACCCAAGATTGCGACTGCAAAGGATGCAGCAGCCAATACCCTTCCAGTTCGGAATTTAGCTTCAAGCTTCTCCATGAGCAAACAGGTAGCTGGCACACCAACTAGCTGCAACTGGTATCCAGCAACTCTGATCCACCGACAGGAAAGGGCAGGCAACCGGTCTGCGAGGTGGGGGAACCTCCTAGCTCCCTTAGCCGCAGCGCGTTGATTTCAGACTGCGCGACCGCCTGAGCTTTCCCGTGCACGGACAGAGTGTGATTGCAGTGCAAGAGTTGGCTGCGGCACCCTGATTTATCGTCTTGTGCATTATCTGGCTAAAGCCGCGAACCGCCTCAATAACGGGAGGCGTATGGAATACTGACCCGCGCTGTCCAACGCGCCTAGCCAGATTTTCCATCGCACTTTGACGGCTTGCGCTCTTCCACCCGCTCTTCGTGCTCCGCAATTTTCAGCGCAGTTGCAGCCCACTTAATCGTTGGCCCCTGGATCAAGCTGGAGAGCAAAACGACGAAGAAGACTATGTTGAAGATAGTGAAGGCGCCCGGTACACCCGCAACAATCGGGAAAGTGGCGAGCACGATCGGCACTGCGCCGCGCAGGCCGGCCCACGACACGAATAGCTTCGAGCGCCATCCGAAGCGGCGGAACGGTGCAAGGCACAGGAACACGCTGATCGGCCGGGCGACGAACATCAGAACTACGGTCATGACCACGCCGGGGAGTATCACCGGTCCTAGTTCGCTGGGCGTTACCAGCAGCCCAAGCGTCAGGAACATGGCCACCTGAGCAAGCCAGGCCATACCATCCTGGAACGTCGATACCGTGCGCTTTGCAGCGTAGCTCTGGTTTCCGGCGACCAGCCCTGCGAGGTAGGCAGCAAGGAAGCCGTTGCCCGATAAGATTTGCGCCAAACCGAAGGCAATCAGCGCCGTCGCGATCGAGATCACGAAGGCAAGACCTCCCTGCCGGTATCCTCCGCGCTTGAGTAGCCATGGCATGGCGTAGCCAACCGAAATGCCGACTACGGCGCCCATAACCATCTGCACGGCGAATTCGGGCACGAGCGCGAGCGGACTTGCGTCAGGCGCGGCGATAAACAGCAAAACTGCGCCCACCAGGAAAATTGCCATCGGATCGTTCGAGCCGGATTCGACTTCGATCAGAGCGGGCACATCGCCATGCAGATCGAGTCCCGTCGACCGCAGAATAGCAAAGACTGCGGCTGCATCCGTGGAGGCAATGATCGCGCCCAACAATGCCGCTTCCAGCGGCGAAGCGCCAATCAACAAGATCGCCAAACCGGCCACGATCCCGGCGCTGATGAATACACCGAACGTGGCGAGCATTAAGGCCGGGGCTGCGACACGGCGAACGTCCTGCCACGCGGTGTCGAGGCCCCCTGAAAACAGGATGAAGATTAGCGCAGCCGTGCCAACGGATTGCGCGACAGAAAAGTCGCTGAAGAAGATGCCCCCCGGCCCCTCTACCCCCGCCAGCATACCGAGTCCCAGGAACCCGATCAGTGCAGGCAGGCCGAAGCGACTGGAAAGGCTCCCTGCAAGGACCGTGGTGAGCAGCAGGACGCCGATCAGCAGAAGGATGGATTCAGTATCGAGCAGCGTCATACATGGCGAATAGCACGGCATGCTGCTTTTGCATCATCTGGGTGGGGCCGCCCAAGACGCGACTGGCGCGCTTTTGCGGCGCTTCTGTGCTACCGGCGGTGCATGAGACTGATCGCCATTGCCCTCGCCCGTTCCCTTTCCACGTTCCTCACCGCCTGCGCCGGTCAGGTTTCATCCTGTTCGGGCTTCACCATCACGGGGACCGAAACAAAGAACACCTTCACCGCTCAGGAACTGATGGCGCATTCGGCTGCGATGGGCATGACTCAGGAGGAAGCCGAGACCCTGATCTATCTTGAGGGGATCTCGCCTTCGACCAAAATCGAACCGGGAGAAACGATCTGCATCGATGGAAAGCCCGGATGAAGGGTCGATCGTATGCATCATACAATGTTTCCAAAGGCCTGCTGTTATGCACCGGTTCAATCCTGTTTATCGCGTGTTCTGCGGAAGAAGCCACGACACCGGATTTTCCGGAGGACGCAGAAGCCACCGCCCGCATCAAGGATGGGGCAAATCCAACCCTTCGTCGCCTTAGCTACCAAGGCCAAACCTTCCTGGTCCCCAAGGAGCAAATCCTCTCTCAGAGGTCTGGGAAAGACGGCGAATTCTTCCGTCTACGCCTCCCGGGATCATCCGCAGACATTGTGCTGGACAGCTTCAATGCCGGAAAGCGTGACAATGCCGATTCGCCAGTTGTCTTCTCCGTCAATGACGGCCCATATGCAGGCATAACGCGCTTTGACCGGTCGGGCGGCGCAGTCGTGTGCCGCACTGGCATGGCAGCGCAATCAGGCTGCGGAACCAAATTCGATTTTGCCAGCGCCGAAGTCACTTTGTTGTTCCCTGTTGGGAAACGAGATGACGTCGATGCTCTGATTGAGAAGGCGACCGAAGCTCTGGTTCGATTTTCAGTGCAAGCCTCGTCCCGGACCGAAAGCGATAATGATGCGGTCCGTTCAAATTCAGGCAAGGCGGACTGATCAGATTTCCCGCTGATCCTCGACCTCGTATGCCTCGATCTTCTCCCCTGTCTCCTGCGAGACCAGCAATTCGATCGCGCGATCAGCGGCATCGCTATAAGGGTGAAAGACAAGATTGGCGCCAAGCGACCTGAGTTCTTGGTGCTCTTCCATACGGTGCGAGACGACCGCGACCTTGCCTTCGTACTTCACTTCGCCAAGCGCATGCAGCAGGCTGAGCCGGGTATCGTAATGCGTCACACCCGCACGCGGATCGGGGATCGCGGAGATTATCCAGCTGGCCGATTGGATCGGGATGTGGGCGATAAATTCGGGGTCGGATGCATCGCCGAACAGGGCCGGTAGCCCGTCCTCGCGCCAGCGCCGCACCGCCTCAGGGCTGAAGTCTATGCCCAGCACACGGCGCCCATCGGCGATCAGGCGCCGCCCGATAGTGCCGCCATAGCGCCCCAGCCCGAACACGATTACGTCATAGCCATTGGCGTGCGCCCCGTCCTCGTAGGATTCCTTGTTCGCACGCTTGCGCTTGAACACGCCGAGAAAGGGTTCGCAGATGGCATAAAGTTCGTGCGAATAGGTGATCATGTAGGTCGATGCGGCGATGGTAATCAGCCCCACCATCGTGACGAGGCCCAGGGCCTCGTTGTCCACATGGCCTAGCGACAGGCCCATCGCCATGAACACCAGCGAGAACTCGCTGATCTGCGCCACCGTAAGACCTGCGAGGAACCCGGTGCGCCGCCGGTATCCCATGGCCACCATAATGACGATCACGATCAGCGGGTTGCCGATCAGAACGAAGGCAGAAAGGATCGCCGCCTCGAAACCGCGGGCGCCAAGATTGGCGAGATCGAGGCTGGTTCCGAGCGCAATGAAGAAGAATAGCAGCAGAAAGTCCCGCAGCGGCGCGAGCCGCGCGGCAATCGCATCGCGGAACGGCGTCGATGCAAGCGCCACCCCGGCCAGCAACCCGCCCAGTTCCTTACCGAAGCCTAGCATCTGACCCGCGGCCGCAAAGGCGGCGGCCATGGCGATGGCGAAGCTGATCAGAAGCTCGGGCGATTTGGCCAGTTGGTGCGTCAACGGATTGGCGAGATAGCGGACGAACAGCATCACCAGCACCAGCATTCCGACGCCGGAGCCGATCACGAAGAGGATGCTGTCCAGTGCGCCGCCTTCGCGCTCGCCCACCCCGATCGCCGACAGCACGATCATCGCCAGCACGACGACAATGTCCTGCACAATCAGGAAGCCCAGCGCGATGCGTCCGTGAAGGCTCTCGATCTCGCGCTTGTCCGACAGCAGCTTGACGATGATGATCGTGCTCGAAAAGGTCAGCGCGACCGCGATATAGAGGCTGGTGATCGCGTCGAGGCCGAGCGCAAGGCAGATCAGGAAGCCGAACACGGAGGTGAAGGCGACCTGCCCCAACCCGGTAGCGATCGCCACAGTCCCCATCGTCTTGACCAGCTTCAGATCAAGCTTGATGCCGACAAGAAAAAGCAGCACCGCAATGCCCAGATCAGCCAGCAGATCGATCGGCTCTGGCGATTTGGCGATGTCGAGAACCGTCGGCCCGGAAAGGATGCCGACCGCGATGAAGGCAACGATCAGGGGTTGGCGCAGCAAGTTCCCCGCGAAACCGACAAGCGCGGCCAGCACCAGAAGCGCGGCAATCTCGTTGAACACGGATGTGGTAATCCAGGCAGTGATGAGGTGTCTCCTTGCTCTGGAAATGCATCGCAGATTTGGACTACCGGGCCAAGTTGGTTTAAAAATGCGCCGCGAGGCACGCCATGGGAAGCATTCTTGTCGGAACAGATTTGTCGCCAAGATCGGATCGCGGTCTCCTGCGCGCCATCTCGATTGCGAAGGCTACTGCCAGTGAGATTGTGCTGGTAACCGTGCTCCAAGGCGAAGCGACTGGTCCAGAAGCAAGGGCGCAGCAACGCGTCGCGGCTTCAGCTTTGCAACGGCTGCAAGAAGCCCTTGGCGAGCGCGAGGGGATTACCTGCCGGTTCGAAGTCCGTAGCGGCGATCCTGCCGAAGAACTGAACAAGGTTGCCGAAGAAGTAGGTGTCGAACTCATTGTGATCGGCCCTGATCGGCGGGGGTTCTTCAAGGATGCGTTTGGTTCAGTGACAGCGGAACGGATCGTCAGGGCAGCAACCGTTCCGTTGGTCGTCGCCAAGGGTTCTCCTTGGTCCCCATATCGCAAAATCCTGTTGCCAGTGGACCTTTCTGACAGCTGGCAGGCCAAGCTTGAAGAGGTTGGTTCTCTGGCTTGGCTCGAGGGCACGCAGATGACATTGCTGCACATTCACGATCCGGAAGGCCGCGAAATGATGGGCCGCTCACTCGTTACGGCATCCGCGCGCAAGGCTTACCTCGATGAATGCACACAATCCGCCCGGATGGCGCTGCGCGATTTTGCGCGGCCTGCCGGACAGGATAGAGCATTGCTGCAAAGCGAAGAGGCCAGCGGACCGGTATGGACTACCGTGGCCCGCGTCGCTGAGGAGGGCGACAATGATCTCATCGTTGTGATCCCCAGTGGGAAGGGCTTTCTTGGAAGGTATTTTCTGGGCAGCACCACCGAGGACATCATCCGCTCGTCGCTCGTCGATGTTCTGGTGTTGCCTAATGCAAAGCTCTGAAAGCTTACCTCGACACGGGATATAGTGTCGAACTGGGAAGTAGATCTTCGATCCTCCTTGCGCGCACAGCGTGGCCAGGGGCGCCGCATCACCCCGCACCTGCGACGAAAGCCGCCATCGTGAGCAGCAGAATGTGGACCAGCAGTAGCGCGGATTCCGTGTTTAAGTTCCCCATAAGTGGCGATTATCGACTTTCTTCAGGTTGTCAGCCATGCTTACGGTAGATTGCGAAGGAGCGCAGTGGGTCGAATGCGGTCGATCCGTGTGCTACACCGTCGGGATGATACATAAGTTTATCCCTGTTTTGGCGACCCTTGTTCTTTTCTCGGCCTGCGACGCGGGTGGTGATTCCTGCTCCGGTTTCACCATCACAGGCACTTCGACACAGACGTCCTTCTCGGTCTCCGAGCTGATGGCTCACGCGACCGCCATGGGGATGACGCAACAGGAAGCCGAAACACTGATCTACCTTGAAGGGATCACGCCAAACACCCGGATCGAGCCCGGTGAGACGATTTGTATCGATGGAAAGCCGGACCGATAGAAACACGTTTAAACTCTTGCTCGTGAGGTATTCCGGGACACGCGGATGCGTGCCCCGGAGCAAGTTCACAGAGAGGACCAAATCAGCAGTCCGAGAGCGACGAAAACTCCTCCGATGAGCATCACAATCCAAAACAGATCGGCGCCGTTCATTCGATCGAGATGATCTTTCTTCACGCCTTCATATGGAGCCTGAAGGTGCGGATCGCTGGCGATGAGACCGACGTCAAGCGCTGATGCTTCTTTCTTGAACCAGTGCAGCAGGTCGGCAAGCTCATCATCGTCGAGACCTGGATACTTTGCCAGTAGGATAATGATTCGGTCTCGGCGCTGTTTAAGTGTCGCATGTCTATTGTTGTCTTCCATGAGGAAATTCCTCGTCAAATTGGGCTCTGCGCTTCCTGATGGAAAGCGACGA
This sequence comes from Erythrobacter sp., assembly GCA_046296075.1. GTDB lineage: Bacteria > Pseudomonadota > Alphaproteobacteria > Sphingomonadales > Sphingomonadaceae > Erythrobacter. Next base: position 9,441 of record JBKBMC010000004.1, read on the forward strand.
TTTCAGGCGCAATGTGACGGGGGAGCCCGTGGCTGTGCCGGACGGGACTGGATCGGTTTCGGAGGCGGCGCGAGTGACCATGGAAACGGTCTGAAAAGGGTTGGCCTGTTTGGGAACCCAAGAGGGGTGACATCATCGATGCAATCAAGTGGTGGGCCGGCAGGCATCGGTTGCGGGTGCACTGTCTTCTCGACCTGACGCACGCTACCCAGAACAGCAACGTCGACTGTGGCGGCGTTGAATGCAGAGCCCCGGCTTTGCTCAAGCGACTTCACTGGCGCGGCGGCGTGCATGCTGATCGCACTCAGCAACACAGCCGCAAGCAAACGAACTAGAACATGGATGGCGCGGTCGAGCATCGCGATTGCTTTCAGGAAGTAGGCATCCTTCTGCAAGCGCAATTTTTGGCGCGACAGGTTTCCACCCACAACCGGCCATGAGCGTCGCCCATGCCGGATCCTTAAAGCTGCATGGTGGCTTTCAGCGGAAGCTGACGTTCAATCTGGCGAACGTGAACGACTGACATTGGGTCGAGGGCAGCCATTGTTGAGTGGCGTAGGGCCCCACAACGGTATTGATGCCGCTTGCATTTCCAGTGTGTCGAATGCGACAGGTCAGGAATTCGTTTCTGGCTTGAGTTGTTGACCTGATATGCTGCTCAATTGCACGAACTGCACTTCAAAAAGTGGGGAAGAGTGTGGGGATGAAGTTCATAATCCATTAAAAATATAATTAAATCATATTATTATAATATTAGTTCGATACAAGCCCTGCCACCACCCTCTTCTAGGCCCCGGAAAATCCTCAAAAGCAGCGAAGTTCCGACCTTCCGGTTGCTGAACAAGCTTGCCTCACGCAATCTGTGGGTCAGCAATCAAAGCTGTCTCGCAGCAAACCGTTCCCCCCGGTCAAGCAGGTACGCGATATCAAACCCCAGGGCGCCGGGAGGGGCGTGTTGTGTCAGCGGCAAGTCGGGAGCCGCCCGCAGTAATGGCTACAGGGTTTCCAAGAAGGGCGTGAGGACTTGCGCTTTGCTGGCGTGCCTTGGCGAACGCACCTGCCTCATTCTCCGAACCACTCCACCCGGCACATAGGCCCATTCAGGCAAAGCAAGGCATTTTTCCCCGGCAAGCACTCCGCTGGGACGGGCAAGGAATCTCAGGCTGGGGTTTCATTTGAAATTGAACCGATTATGCAGCATGCGTCAGAAGCACTGCTGTTGGTGCAACGAATATTTGACAGCGGAATAACCGGTTGTCAGCAAACCCTCTCCATCGCTTGCGATAGATTGGCAGTTCAAACTGGGAAGGGTGGCAACGTGAGCCTGAAGTTACGTCAATTACTGGTTGGCACGTCTACCGGTCGTTGGCTTTCCTCCGTCCGTGACAAATTGGAACTTGTCACGGCGCCACGAGAGCAAGTCGGCACAATAGCAAATGACCAATTGTCTCTGAGACTGCTTGTCGGGCTTTGCCGACCAAATGATATTTTTGTCGACGTTGGTGCCCACATTGGATCAGTTATTGCTGAAGTTCAAAATCATTGCAGCAGCGTAAAGATTATTGCTTTTGAAGCAATTCCTTCGAAAGCTGGCAAGTTGATCGACAAGTTTCCCGACGTTGTAATCCACTGCTGTGCCCTTTCTGACGATGAGGGGGAGGCCGAATTCTTCGTCGATCTTGAGCAAAGCGGGTACAGTTCGCTCGCCCAGACACCGCATAAAAGCACCAAGATAATCGTGGACATGAAGCGCCTTGATGACCTTCTTGAAGGCGCTCATTTCATCAAGATTGACGTGGAGGGTGCCGAGCTAGGTGTCTTGAAAGGGGCAGAGAACTTAATTTCGGCATCGCGTCCAATCATTATGTTCGAGAGCGGCCCGGCCAACATATTGGGGTATAGCAAAGAAGGAATGTTCGAGTTCTTCGCGCGCCATGAGTATGGAGTATTCGCTCCTAACCGTCTTGCCCATACCGGTCCTCCCATGACGCTTTCTTCGTTTCTCGATGCGCATGAATACCCAAGACGAACGACAAACTATTTCGCAGTTCCCAGTGAAAAAATACAAGAGGTCAGAGACCGAGCGAGAGCAGTTAGATTTTAAATATACGTGATTTTGTATTTTGAAGGCATCACCGGGCGAGACTTATAATGGTCAATGCAACAATCGAGGGCCTTATCTAACCGCTGCGAACACCCGAACAAATAATCTCAGGAGAAGTCTGTTATCCTGAGGTATTGCTGCCTTATCGGATTGGCCAGGCAATCCAGCTCTGCCCCCCCTCAATCACAGGCATTGGCAACATCGGCTGCGGATCGCAGAACTTGCGGCGCAGGCAACCTGTCAGTAAGCGCGACCCTACCTTGAAGAGGCACGCATGCAAGATTCGCAACACCATCCGCTCGCGTTGACTGGCCGTCCGGTGATCTCCGCCACGGGCCTGTTCACTCCGCCGGAAAGCATCACCAATGCGGAGCTGGTGGAGAGCTTCAACGCATTCGTCGATCGCCACAATGCCGCTCAGGCGGACGCGATCGCTGCGGGCGAGGTAGAGCCGCTGGCTTATTCCTCGGTCGAGTTCATCGAAAAGGCGAGCGGGATCAAGGCGCGCCATGTGATGGCCAAGGCCCCGGAGCTCGATCCTGCCATCATGGCGCCGCGTTGGGATGAGCGCAGCAATGATGAGTTGTCGATCATGGCCGAGATCGGCGTGGCAGCAGCGCGCGACGCTTTGGCAAGGGCAGGGCGCGCGGCGGAAGATGTCGATGCGGTCCTGTGCGCCGCCTCCAATATGCAGCGCGCCTACCCTGCGATGGCGATCGAAATCCAGCAGGCGCTGGGGATCGAAGGCTTCGGCTTCGATATGAACGTCGCTTGTTCCTCGGCGACCTTTGGCATCCAGACTGCGGCGGATTATGTGCGGGCAGGCCATGCAAGAAGCGTGCTGGTGGTCAGCCCCGAGATCACTTCGGGTCATTTGAACTGGCGCGACCGCGACAGCCATTTCATTTTCGGAGATGTTTCCACGGCCGTGCTGGTCGAGGATGCCGCCATCGCCCCGGCGCAGCATTGGGATATCCTCGGCACCAAGCTGAAGACGGTGTTTTCGAACAATATCCGCAACAATTTCGGCTTTTTGAACCGAGCCCATCCGGAAACGGCGGATGCGCCGGACAAGCTGTTCGTTCAGGAAGGGCGCAAGGTCTTCAAGGAAGTCGTGCCAATGGTGGCACAGATGATCCTTGATGAAGCGGCAAGGCTCGGGATCGATCCTGCGGGCCTGCGCCGCCTGTGGCTGCATCAGGCCAATGCGGGCATGAACCGCCTTATTGCGCACAAGGTGCTCGGCCACGAGGCCAGCGAGGACGAGAGCCCGACCGTGCTTGACACCCATGGCAACACCTCGAGCGCGGGTTCGATCATCGCCTTTCACAAGCACAGCGCCGATCTTGGCGAGGGCGATACCGGACTGATCTGTTCGTTCGGCGCAGGCTACTCTGCTGGCACGGTATTCGTGCGCAAGGTGGGTTGAGAAGACGTACGGGACGGCAGACTTGCTTGCGGCGCGGCGCGCTCCACCCTAGATGCTAGACCATGGCAGGCGAAATTCTTGATAATCAGGGACGCGGCGAGGCTAACTGGAGCTTGCCTTCGGTTCATCCCGAAGGGCGCAAATTCGGGCTGATCGCTGTTGCGGCCAGCCTGTTCTTCCTGCTCTTTGTGGGTTGGCCGCTGATCGGTTGGCCGCTCATGGGCTTCGCCGCGGGGGTTTTTGCCTTCTTCCGCGATCCGGAGCGGGTTGTGCCGCAATCGGATGGGGCGATCATCGCACCCGCAGATGGCATGGTGACTGCGATCACCGAGGTCGAACCGCCAGCCGAATTACAGGTCGAGGATGGGGCGGGGCTTCCCGGACTGTCCTCAGGTCCGGTAACGCGGATCTCGATTTTCATGAGCGTGTTCGATGTGCACATCAACCGCGCCCCGGTGGGCGGGACGGTGCGCCGCGTGGTCTATGTGCCGGGCCGCTTCATGAATGCCGACCTCGACAAGGCAAGCGAAGAGAACGAGCGCCAGCATATCCTGATCGAGAGAAGCGATGGGTTGAAGCTGGGCTTCACCCAGATTGCCGGTCTGGTGGCGCGGCGTATCGTACCCTTCGTGAAGCCGGGCGATATTGTGGCGAAGGGGCAGCGGGTCGGGCTGATCCGGTTCGGCAGCCGCGTCGATGTCTATCTGCCCGCAGGGACGGATGCCAAGGTGATGATAGGTCAGCGCACGATTGCTGGCGAGACAGTGCTGGGCGAGATTGGCACGCGCGGGCTGATTGAGGGCATTGTGCAATGAACGTCGCATGGTCGGCGAGCGGGCTGTGAGCCGGATGCCGCGTCGCCGCGCACCGGCCTTTTTGCCGGCACGGGTTGGCCCCAAAGCCACCGAGGACGATGATGACAAGAGCCTGGGCGCAAGCCGCCTGACTTTGCGCGCTATGCTGCCCAATGCGATTACCGCCGCGGCGCTGTGCGCGGGGCTCACCGGTATCCGCTTTGCGATCGAAGGCGATTGGAAATTCGCGGTGCTGGCCGTGGTTTTGGCCGGTGTGCTGGACGGGATAGACGGACGTATCGCGCGGCTCCTCAACGCCCAGTCGCGGTTCGGGGCAGAACTCGATTCGCTGGCTGATTCGCTGTCTTTCGGCGTGGCACCCGCGCTGATTCTGTTCCTGTGGTCGCTCAAGGAGCTGGAAAGCTTCGGATGGCTGGCAGCACTGGCCTTTGCCGTTAGCTGTGCACTGCGCCTTGCGCGTTTCAATGCCCGCATCGATACGGATGATCAGCCGCACAAATCAGCCGGCTTCCTGACCGGTGTGCCTGCGCCGGTCGGGGCAGGGCTTGCTTTCACGCCGGTCTATCTGTGGTTCGAGACCGGGCTGGAAGCCTTTCGCAACCCACTGGCGCTCGCGCTGTGGCTGGGGCTGATTGCCATACTGATGATTTCCAACATCGCGACGTTAAGCTGGGGTTCGCTCCGTCCCCGGCGCGGTATCCGGTTGGGAGTGCTTGCTTTTGTCGCGCTGGCTTTTGCCGGATTACTGATGGAGCCATGGTGGATGCTGAGCGCCATCTGCATCAGTTATCTTGCGCTTATTCCCTATGGCCTTGTCAAATATCGCCGGATCAAGCTGCGTCGCATGCAGGAGCAGCAAAGCGCAGCGGCAGTGCCCGGGCCCGCGACGCCTGCATGAGACCAGCGGGACGCGGCAAGGCAGGGCGCGGACGGAGATTTTCGGCGGCCACTTGCGGGACAAACCCCCGCCGCAGCAAAGCGCGCTCACGCGAGAGTTCTGCCGCTGCCTGATGCGCGATGAGGGAGGAATCCACCAAAGTCAGCACCGCGACGATGGTCGCAACCACGAAGATAGCGATGGCAAGAGCGTAGATCATGGCGGGTTCCCTTGATTCGGATGTTCAATCTTTGTTCTTTCGCTTCGTTCCTTTTCTGTTCCAGCAAGTCAAGCGCCAAATGCGCGCAGGGGCGATGTCGCGTACCCTCGGCATGTGATTCAGGGCTGGATTTTGCCTGTCCGCACCGCTATGGGGCCGCTCGCGTGCAGGGCGTTCCTGCGCGTAATTCACATGGCAGGCGCACATACCGGTGCCACTGGGCGGGAACTCCGCCCACAGGTTCCAGCCTGCCAGAGGAACAACCGGAAAGGAAATACCTATGGCGGCTCCTGTCGTCACCATGCAGCAATTGATCGAGGCCGGCGCACATTTCGGCCACCAGACCCACCGCTGGAACCCGCGCATGAAGCCGTACATCTTCGGCGCGCGCAACGGGGTCCACATCATCGACCTTTCGCAGACTGTTCCGCTGTTCGCCCGCGCGCTCGATTTCGTCGAAGCCACGGTGCGTTCGGGTGGCAAGGTGCTGTTCGTCGGCACCAAGCGTCAGGCTCAGGAGCCGATCGCACAGGCCGCACGCGCTGCGGGTCAGCACTTCGTCAACCATCGCTGGCTGGGCGGCATGCTCACCAACTGGAAGACCATCAGTGGTTCGATCCGCCGTCTCAAGAGCCTGGAAGAGCAGCTTTCGGGCGACACCAGCGGTCTGACCAAGAAGGAAGTGCTCCAGCTTACCCGCGAGCGTGAAAAGCTTGAAATGTCGCTTGGTGGTATCCGCGACATGGGCGGTATCCCGGATGTCATGTTCGTGATCGACGCGAACAAGGAAGACCTCGCGATCAAGGAAGCGGCCGTGCTCGGCATTCCGGTGATTGCAATCCTCGACACCAATGTCGATCCTTCGAACATCGCTTTCCCGGTTCCGGGCAACGACGATGCAAGCCGCGCCGTGCAGCTTTACTGCCAGGCCGTGTGCGATGCGGCGCTCGCCGGTCGCGGTGGCCGCATGGCTGATAGCGGTGCGGATATCGGTGCGATGGCGGCTCCCCCGGCCGAAGCCGTGATTGAAACCGAATCCGAAGGCGAAGCGACCCCCGCTTAAGCCTTTCCCGGACGCGCGTCAGACGGGCGTCACATTACCCCTTTAGCGCGCCGGGCATCACTCATCCGTGGTGCCCGGCAGGCGCACACCAACCAAAAAGGAATACTGCAATGGCTGATTTCACCGTCGCCGATGTGAAAAAGCTGCGCGAGCGCACCGGCGCTGGCATGATGGACGCGAAGAAGGCACTGGCTGAAGCTGGCGGCGACATCGAAGCCGCGGTTGACGCGCTGCGCGCCAAGGGCCTTGCCACCGCCCAGAAGAAGTCGAGCCGCACGGCGGCCGAAGGTCTCGTCGGCGTGGCTGTCGAAGGCACCCGCGGTGTGGCTGTCGAAGTGAACTCGGAAACCGATTTCGTCGCCAAGAACGACCAGTTCCAGGATTTCGTCCGCAACACGACTGCTGTGGCGCTGTCGCTCGGCACGGATGATGTCGATGCGCTCAAGGCGGCGGCCTATCCGGGTGGCGGCACCGTCGCTGAAAAGCTGACCGATAATGTCGCTACCATTGGCGAAAACCAGCAGATCCGTCGCATCAAGAATGTATCGGTCGAACAGGGCGTGATCGTCTCCTACATGCACACTGCCGCTGCTGAAGGCTTGGGCAAGATCGGCGTGCTGATTGCGCTCGAAAGCGCTGCGCCTGCTGCCGTGCTCGAACCGCTTGGCAAGCAGCTTGCGATGCATGCGGCCGCTGCTTTCCCGATGGCGCTTGATGCCGACAGCCTCGACGCCGAAGTCATCGAGCGCGAGCGCAAGATCGCTGCCGAAAAGGCGGCCGAAACCGGCAAGCCCGCTGACGTGCAGGCCAAGATGGTTGATGGCGCGGTGAAGAAGTTTGCCAAGGAAAACGCGCTGCTCAGCCAGGTCTTCGTGATGGACAACAAGACCGTGATCGCCGATCTCGTCGCGCAGGCTGGCAAGGATGCCGGCAGCCCGATCGTGCTCAAGGACTATGTCCGCTTCCAGCTCGGCGAAGGCATCGAGAAGGAAGAAACCGATTTTGCCGCTGAAGTCGCGGCTGCGGTTGCGGGCTGATCCCAGTCTCAGGAAAACGTGAAAGCCGTCGCGGCCTGTCGGGCTTGCGGCGGCTTTTTCGCATTTTATGGCTACCCCCCTATACACCACTGCCCGCGCCTTAGGCTTTGCGCTTCGCCTGCTTGGTCGCTAATTGCCGCGGCAGTCCAGATTCTACGCTCAGCCAGCCGGAGCCCCGATAAGCCCATGTCTCTTCCTCCCATCAAGCGTGTATTACTCAAGCTCTCGGGTGAGGTTCTGATGGGCGAGCAGGAATACGGGATTGATCCCGTCTATGTCGCTCGCCTTGCGGAGGAGGTGAAAGCAGCCAAGGAAACCGGCCTTGAAATGTGCCTGGTGATCGGCGGTGGTAATATCTTCCGCGGCATTTCCGGTGCTGCCAAGGGGCTGGATCGGACCACTGGCGATTATATGGGGATGCTGGCAACCGTGATGAACGCGCTCGCCATGCAGAACGCGCTCGAACGGCTTGGCGTTGAAACCCGCGTGCAATCAGCGATCCCGATGGCGAGCGTGTGCGAGCCGTACATCCGCCGCCGGGCCGAGCGGCACCTTGAAAAAGGGCGGATCGTGATCTTCGCTGCAGGCACCGGCAACCCGTTCTTCACTACCGATACGGGCGCGGCGCTGCGCGCAGCCGAAATGAGCTGCGATGCGCTGCTCAAGGGCACCAGCGTTGACGGGGTCTACGACAGCGATCCCAAGCACAATCCGCAGGCGATCCGTTTCGACACCATCACCTATGATCAGGTGCTGGCAGACAATCTCAAGGTGATGGATGCCACCGCCGTGGCCTTGTGCCGCGAAAATGCGATCCCGATCGTGGTGTTCTCGATCCGTGAAAAAGGCAATGTCGTGCGCGTCCTCGCGGGGAACGGCGTGCAGACGATAGTGAAGAAGGAAGCCTAAGCCATGCCGCAATATGACAAGGCCGATATCGAGCGCCGGATGAAGGGCGCGGTGGATTCGCTCAAGAGCGATCTGCAGGGCCTGCGCACCGGGCGCGCCAATACCAGCCTCCTCGATCCCGTCGTGGTCGAGGTCTATGGCGCAATGATGCCGCTTAATCAGGTCGCGACGGTTTCGGCACCAGAGCCCCGGATGCTGAGCGTGCAGGTGTGGGACAAGTCGAACCTTATCGCGGTGGAAAAGGGCATTGCCCACGCCAATCTCGGCCTCAACCCGATCATCGATGGCCAGACGCTTCGCCTGCCGATCCCTGACTTGACGCAGGAGCGCCGCAAGGAACTTGCCAAGCTTGCCGATCAATATGGCGAAAAAGGCAAGATCGCGATCCGCAACGTGCGCCGCGATGCGATGGAAAGCCTCAAGACCGACGAGAAGAAGAAAGACATCTCCGAGGATGATCGCAAGCGCGCCGAAGACGAGGTCCAGAAGCTGACCGATGCCCACGTCAAGGATGCCGATGAGGCAGTTGCCAAGAAGAAGCAGGAAATCCTGACGCAGTAAGCGTTGCGGATTTGATGGGGGACCGATTGGGCACAGGCCGCGCCAGACATGTCGCCATTATCATGGATGGCAATGGGCGCTGGGCCAAGAAGCGCGGCTTGCCCCGTGCTGTCGGTCATCAGCGTGGGGTCGAGGCGGTGCGGCGGCTGGTCCGTGCGCTTGAGCCGATGGAGCTCGAATGCCTGACGCTTTACGCCTTTTCCTCCGAGAACTGGAAGCGGTCGGACGACGAAGTCGATGACCTCATGAACCTGATGCGCAAGTTCATCAAATCCGACCTGCCCGAATTCATCGCCAATGATGTTAAGCTCAAGATCATCGGTGACTGGCAATCGCTTGCCCCTGACATCGTGGCCATGCTGGAAGATGCCTTGGCGCAGACCGCCAAGGGCAAGCAGACGCTTGCGGTTGCCCTCAATTATGGCGGCCAGCACGAAATCGCCCGTGCCGCAGCCAAGGCGGCGGCGGCGGGCGCAGTGACAATCGAGAGCATTGCGGCCCATCTCGACACCGCCGATCTGCCCCCGCTCGATCTGCTGATCCGCACCAGCGGCGAGATCCGCTTGTCGAATTTCCTGCTGTGGCAGGCGGCCTATGCCGAGATGTTGTTCGTTGATACACTTTGGCCTGACTTCGATCCCGCCCATCTTAAACAGGCGCTCGATGATTTTGCCCGCCGGGAGCGGCGCTATGGCGGACGCTAGGCCTGCCAAGCCTGCCCTGTTCGGGCGTGAGCTGGCGGTGCGGGCGGCATCGGCGGTGGTGATGATTGCCATTGCCGCGACCGCGCTGTGGCTCGGCGGATGGATCTGGATGGGGTTTGTCGCGCTGCTCGCCTGCGGGGTTCTGTGGGAGTGGAACCGGCTTGTCAGCGGTTTCGGGATTGCGCCCTCGGGCGAAGTCATATGGCTGTTTGCAGGCGCTCTGTATGTTTCTGCGGCAGCGTTGGCGATGATCCAGGTGCGCTTCAGCTTTCCTGCGCCTGCCGTGCTTGTGGCCTTTATCGCACCGGTTATTGCGGTCGATGTCGGTGCCTATTTTGCGGGCCGCGCGATTGGCGGGCCCAAGATTGCGCCGAAAATCAGCCCGTCGAAGACATGGGCAGGGCTGGGCGGCGGTGCGCTCGGTGCTGGGTGTGTGATGGTTGCTATCGAGATCGCCGATATCGGGCCCGGCGCTGATTTGCCCGGCTTTACCATGGGTGCACTCTTGCTCGCGCTGGCGACGGGGCTGGTGATCGCCGTGGTCGCGCAAGGCGGCGATTTCTTCGAAAGCTGGATGAAGCGTCGCGCCGAGGTCAAGGACTCAAGCCGCCTTATTCCCGGACACGGCGGGCTGTTTGATCGGCTCGACGGGTTCCTTGCGGTGTTCTTCGTGCTGTTTCTGGTTGATGCTTTCCGCAAATTGCTGGGATAAGGGGGAGGCATGACGCGCACACTTACCCTGCTTGGAGCAACCGGTTCAATCGGTGCATCGACGCTTGATCTGGTGCGCCGTAACCGTGCGGCGTGGCAAGTCGAGGTGCTGACCGCCCACAGCAGCGCTGTAGAACTGGCGGCCTTGGCGCGCGAATTCGGAGCGCGCCTCGCGGTGGTCGGCGACGAGGCTGCGCTGTCCGATCTGCGCGCTGCGCTTGCCGGCACCGGCATTGAGGCTGCGGGCGGCGCGGCCGCACTGGCGGAAGCAGCGGCCCGGCCCGTTGATATGACGGTTGCCGCGATTGTCGGCTGTGCGGGCTTGGCGCCGGTCATGGCCGCGATCGAGCGCGGCGGTACGATTGCGCTTGCCAACAAGGAAGCGCTGGTTTCGGCAGGCGAAGTGATGATGGCGGCCGTCGCGCGCCACGGAGCGACCTTGCTGCCGACTGATTCCGAACACAATGCGATCTTCCAGTGCCTTTCGGCTGGCCGGATCGCCGATGTCGCCCGTATCACGCTGACTGCAAGCGGCGGACCTCTTCGGACATGGTCCCAGGCGCAGCTTGATGCGGCGACCCCTGCGCAGGCCGTGGCGCATCCCAACTGGTCGATGGGTGCCAAGATCAGCGTCGATTCAGCCACGATGATGAACAAGGGCCTCGAATATATTGAAGCCTATCACTTGTTCCCCGTGGGTCTCGAGAAAATCGGGATCGTCATCCACCCGCAGAGCGTGATCCATTCGATGGTCGAGTTTCGCGATCGTTCGACGCTCGCCCAGCTTGGCCCGTCAGATATGCGTGTGCCGATTGCCTCGTGCCTCGCCTGGCCCGAAAGGATGGACACGCCGCTCGCTCCGCTTGATCTGGCAGCGATTGGCGAGCTGAGTTTCTTCCCGCCCGATGAACACCGGTTTCCGGCTACACGGCTTGCGCGTGAGGCGATCCGTGCCGGAGGATCAGCGCCCGCAATCCTCAACGCAGCAAACGAAGTGGCCGTCGCGGCGTTTCTCGCTGGTCAGATCAGGTTCACCCGCATTGCCGCAGTGGTCGAGGAAACCTTGCAACGCAGCAATGATGCACCCCGCCCTGCCAGCCTTGATGAAGTGCTGAGCGTGGACCGATCGGCGCGGGCACAAGCGCTCAGCCTGCTGGAGAATACCGCCCTTGTTTGATGCCCCTCCGTTCTGGATGTATGTGGCAGGGTTCCTGCTGCTGCTTGGCCCGCTGGTAACAGTGCACGAACTCGGCCACTTGCTGGTCGGGCGCTGGTTCGGTGTCAGGGCCGAGGCGTTTTCGGTCGGCTTCGGCCGGGAAATCGCCGGTTTTACCGACAAGCGCGGCACGCGCTGGAAGCTCTCGCTGCTGCCATTGGGCGGCTATGTGCAGTTTGCAGGCGATATGAATCCGGCCAGCGTACCCGATCCGAACGCACCGCCTGAAGATGGCAATTTTCAGAACGCCGCCCTGTGGAAGCGTGCTTTGATCGTGGCTGCGGGACCAGTCACCAATCTGCTTGTGACCATTGCGATATTTGCGGCGTTCTTCGCGATTTTCGGCAAGCCGACGATTGCGGGGGCAGAGGATTCGCGCACTGTTGGTGCCTTCGCTGAAGCGAGTGCGGCGCGTATGGCCGGTCTTGAGGTTGGTGATACGATCACGGCGATTGATGGCAGCCCGATTGCCGATTTCGAGCAGTTGAAGCGCGCAGTCATGCTCAATCCGGGCAAATCGGTGGTGCTTACGGTCGACCGCGCGGGTGCCCAGATCGACTATCCGCTAACCATCGCGCGCAAGATGGAAACCGATCAGTTCGGCAATGCTTCGGCGATCGGTCAGATCGGAGTGGCTCCGGCAGGCGGGAAGTACGTGCTCGAAGAGGTTGGTGTTCTTGCAGCGGTTCCGCTCGCGGTGCGGCAGAGCGGCGAACTGATGGGGTTGATGCTGACCGGTATCAAGCAGATCGTGACCGGCGACCGTTCGATCAAGGAATTGGGCGGCCCGATCAAGATCGCCAAATATTCTGGCGAGCAGATGAGTCTCGGCTTACTGGCCTTTGTCAATTTTGCTGCCCTCATCTCGCTTAATTTGGCATTCATCAACTTCCTGCCAATTCCCGCGCTCGATGGTGGACATTTGATGTTTTACGCTGCCGAAGCTGTCCGGCGCAAACCGCTCGGGCCGCAGGCGACGGAATGGGCCTATCGCACCGGCATTGGTCTGGTGCTTGTTTTCATGGCGGTGGTGACGGTGAATGATATTGTCTCACTGCCGATCTTTGCGCATTGATTTGATGCCGCCTTTACGGGCGATCTTGCTGGGGAAAGCGCCTCGTGCTGGCGGGTTTCTCCCCGATCATTGCTTGATTGCGTCAAGCGCATCGGGCAGAGGCGTTGCCGGGCGTGCCGCTGCGGCACGATGGGTTAGACAGGACTATTTTGGACCATGATTGATAGCCGTGTGGTGGGAATTGCGCCTGCCCCTTGTCAGCCAGCTGGTCAGCCAGACCCTGCCCGCACCCTGGCTGCGCGCCGCCATCTTGTGCTGGCGCTGTCCTGCAGCACTGCTTTGCTCGCCATGCCGGGGGTAGCCCATGCCCAGCAGTCAGGCGCTACACCTGCGCCCACCGCTGCATCGCAGGACGCACCTGCTGCTTCCTCGCGGAGCGCGATCCGCTCTATCAGCGTCACCGGCGCGGAACGGCTCGAGCCTACAACGATCCTTAGTTACATCCGCCTGCGGGTTGGTGATGAATATACGGCCGCCGCCGCTGACGAGGCGCTGAAGGATCTCGGCGCGACCGAGCTTTTCGCCAATTTCACGATCCGCAATGACAATGGCAATGTCGTCATCAACGTCACCGAAAACCCGGTGATCAACCGCATCGTGCTCGAAGGCAACAAGCGGGTGAAGGAGGACAAGATCCTCCCCGAAATCAAGCTTGCGCCGCGCCAGATCTTCACGCGTTCCAAGGTACGCGCCGATGTTGCCCGCATTATCGAGCTGTACAAGCGGCAGGGGCGTTTTGCCGCCACGGTCGAGCCCAAGATGGTGCAACTGCCCCAGAACCGCGTCGATGTGGTGTTCGAGATCAACGAAGGACCCAAGTCGAAGGTTCGGCAGATCAACATTCTCGGCAACGAGAAATTCTCGGCTGGCGATCTGCGTAGCGAGATGGTGACGAAGCAGGCGCGCCCGACGCGGATCTTCAGCTCGAACACTAGCTACGATCCTGATCGGCTTGCGTTTGACCAGCAGAAACTGCGCCAGTTCTACCTGACGCAGGGCTATGCTGATTTCCGCGTTGTATCGGCCGTTGCCGAACTGACGCCTGATCAGCGCGACTTCATCATCACCTACGTCGTTGAAGAGGGCGAGCGTTACAAGTTCGGCCAAGTCGACGTCGATAGCCAGCTGCGCGATTTTGACAGCGATGCGATGGAAGCCTTGCTGCCGATCAAGGATGGCGACTGGTATAATGCCAAGACGGTTGAGGACACGGTCGAGCAGCTGACTGAACTGGCAGGCCGGTTCGGTTATGCCTTCGCCGACGTGCAACCGCGCTTCAAGCGCAGCCCTGACGATCTCACGATGAGTGTGACCTTCGTGCTGCGTCAGGCGCCACGCGTTTATGTCGAGCGGGTCGACGTCAACGGCAACACCCTGACACAGGACAAGGTGGTGCGCCGTGAATTCCGCCTCGCGGAAGGCGACGCTTTCAACTCGTTGGGCGTTGCGCGCAGTACCGCGCGTATCAACTCGCTTGCCTATTTTCAGGAAAATTTCGAGATCAAGCAGGTCGAGGGCAGCGCGCCTGACCGGATCGTGCTCGAAGCCAACGTCGAGGAAATGCCGACCGGGGAATTGCAGTTCTCCGCAGGGTTCTCCTCGATCGAACAGTTCATCCTTGCCGGCAGCATCCGCCAGCGCAATTTCCGCGGGCGCGGGCAGACAGTGGGGCTGAGCCTCAACTATTCGCAGTTCTCGCGCGCTGCGCAGCTCAGCTTTACCGAGCCTTACGTATTTGATCGCAATATCTCGGCGGGCGTGGACATTTACCGGCGCGATTTCCGCAGCTTCAACTTCCTCAATTTCCAGCGGAATAATACTTTCGAACAGGCGACTACCGGCTTTTCCGCGCGCCTCGGCGTGCCGCTGACCGAGTATATGTCGCTGATCGCGAGCTATACGCTCAATGACGAGAACGTGACGCTCGATGAAAGTCAGTTTTTCTCGGATCTGAACGGCGATGGGGTGCTCGAATGCGATCCTATCCGGGCAGGGCGCTTCCTGTGCGATGCTATCGGGCGGCGGCTCAGTTCCATTGTCGGGCTTAACGTCAATTATAACTCGCTGAATTCGCGCCTGCGTCCCACGCGCGGGGCAAACGTCAATGCTGGTGTCGAATTTGCCGGGCTTGGCGGGGACGTGCGCTACGTGCGCTTCCGCGGGCGAGCGCAGAAGTTCTGGGGGTTGGGCCGCTCGGGCTTCATCTTCTCTCTGCTGGCCGAAGGTGGGACGATCCAGCCGCTCAGGAGCCGTGGCGGCAACGGAGTAGATGACATCTTCCTCAACGACCGCTTCTTCCTCGGTGAACCGCAGATTCGCGGCTTCCGGATCCGCGGGGTTGGCCCGCGCGTGCTGACCAAGACGTCACAGCTTGACGAGTTCAACCAGCCGGTGATCGGCCCTGACGGGCAGGTGGTTTATATCGGTGAGCGTCGTCAGCTGCGTGATGACGCCATCGGCGGGCGTAATTACTATCTCGGCCGTGCCGAGCTGGAAATTCCGCTGGGCTCGGGCGCGCGCGAGCTTGGGTTGCGGCCTTCGATCTGGGTCGACGTCGGCGCTTTGTGGGGCCTTGCGACGCCCTTGCTGACCGATAACACCAACGGAACACCGATTCTGGTCCCTGAAAGCGAGGGGTCGACGACGCTTGTCTCCGGTTTCCAGGATCCGACAACCGGCGCGATCGTGACCAACCCGACTCGTCCGGATGGCAGCCCGAATATCCGCCTGATCCAGCAGGGCACCAACTTCCGCGAATTCTTCTTCGGCAACAGCCCCAGCCCGCGCATCACCGCCGGGGTGGGCATCAACTGGAACTCGCCCTTTGGGCCGTTCCGCATCGACATCGCCCAGACCATTCGCAAGGTCGAAGGCGATGATGATCAGGTCTTTACATTCAACGTGGGAACCCAGTTCTAATGAAAACCATCACCCGAATCCTCGCCCCGGCGATGCTCGCTGCCAGCATGGTGCTGGCTGCCCCTCTGGCTGCTCAGGTGCAGGGCCCGATCGGCTCGCTTGACCTGTCGCGTACCGTCCTCAGCTCCAACGCGCTGGCGACGGCTTACAACGAAGTGGGGCAGACCTATTCACCCCAGTTCGAGCAGATCCGCGCCAAAACCGAACAGCGTCAGAACATCCTGCGCACCTTTGACAAGGACAGCAACAACCAGGTCGATGATGCCGAACTGGCCGCTGCGCAGAAGATGCCGCAGTTCAAGCAGCTCGAAACGCTGGAGCAGGAAATCAACCAGCTCAACAACCAGGTGAATGCCGCGCGGATCTACGCGATCGAGCAAATTCTCGAGCAGGTTTCGCCGGCTCTGCAACAAGTCGTGACGGACAAGAAGCTCACGCTCGTGCTGGAGCCTTCGGCGATCGTGTTCCAGCCGCCGCAGGCTGACATCACCGAAGCCGTGGTAACGGTGCTCAACACCCGTCTGCCGCGTGTTGCCATTACGCCGCCGCAGAACTGGCAGCCGAGCCGTACCGGTGTCCAGATGTTCCAGGAAATCCAGCAAATGTTGGCGACCGCACAGGCGATCCAGCGCCAGCAGCAGGCCCAGCAGGGACAGCAACCGCAGGGCAATACCGACGCGCCGGTTGGCCGCTAAGGGCTGGAAGCGAAGGGTCCACGGGTAAGCGATGAGGGCATGGCATGAGCGATACTGATACCCCGGATACCGGGGCTGTGGATTACGATATCCGCAAGATCCTTCAGGCCCTGCCGCATCGTTACCCGCTGTTGCTTGTCGACCGTGTTAAATCGCTGACGCTTGGCGAGCGCATCCACGCGGTCAAGGCGGTCAGCATGAACGAGCAGTTCTTTCAGGGGCACTTTCCGGGTGCGCCAATCATGCCGGGTGTGCTCCAGATCGAGGCGCTCGCGCAGGCCGCTGGCATTCTCGGGATCGAGACCATGGAACTTGCCGGCTCGGGTAAACTCGTGATCTTCATGGGGATTGAGAACGCCAAGTTCCGCAGCCCCGTGCTGCCGGGTTGCCTGCTCGATCTCAACGTCGAATTCACGCAGAAGCGCAGCCGCGTCTACAAGTTTGCCGGCAAGGCCAGTGTCGAAGGCAAGGTGACTTGCGAGGTTGAATTCACCGCGATGATGACCGATCCGCCTGCCTGATCTCGGGCACGGCGATCTAAGGTTGCATTGCGGCGCGTCCTCGACTAAGCGCGCGCCTTCCAAGTTTCATAGCACGGCCGGTCGGAACCGGCCCACGCTGCCAAAGGATAAAGTCATGAAGGCCGAAGGTCACCCCGAATACCACATGATCACCATCAAGATGACGGATGGGACCGAATACCAGACCCGGTCGACCTGGGGCAAGGAAGGCGATGTGATGTCGCTCGAAATCGATCCCCTCAGCCACCCGGCATGGACCGGTGGCCGTCAGCAGGTGCAGGAAGGTGGCCGTGTGGCGCAGTTCAACAAGCGGTTCGGTGGGCTTTCCCTCAAGAAATAACAGCTTCCCAAGCTGCGCGGTCTTCGGGCCGCAACGGGAAAGGCGATCCGACGGGGTCGCCTTTTTTCGTTCCTATCCTGCGCAGGCGACACAGCGCGTGGCGATCGGCTGCACTTGCAGACGAGCGGCGGGGATTTCCTTGCCACAATTGGCGCACACGCCGTAAGTGCCGTTGGTAATCCTCTCGAGCGCGAAGCGGATTTGCTGTGCTTCGGCGCGCAGCACATCATCCACCCCTTCGAGAGTTTCGTCGTCCGCCAGATCAATCGCTTGTTCGGAGAAATCGGGATCAAGCGGCCCGCGCAGATCATCTTCGATCACTTCGGCACGGTCGGTCAGCTCGGCAAGACGGGCCCGAAGCTTGGTTGCAATGTCAGTATAGTCGTTCATCATCCCCTCCAGACTTCCTCACGATACCACTTGGTTATCACATATTTGACACCTTTGCGCACCTTCATCCCGTGGTGAAGCGTGGCCGGATTGACCGCGCCGCCCGGCAGGCGATTGTTCCAGAACAGCAATTTGCCGCTTTCGGGCTGGAACATCTTGTCGATGTGCCGGAATCTTGTAGCCCCGCCAGCGGCCACGTCATTGAGGTAGATCATGAAAGTCCAGGTGCGTTGGCCGGATAGCGCGCAGAATTTCGTGTAGTCCGCGCCTTGCGGGTCGAAATAGTCGGTGTGCGCCTTGAACTCCTGACCGACAGCGTAGCGTTGACCCTGGATCGGCTCGCCATAGGCGGGATCAAGGGCTGAGAGAGCGGCAAAGCGCGCCTCGAGTGTGCGGACATGCGGGCTGTTGTCGCTGAGATCGCAGGTCTCGCTGGTACGGAAGGTCGGATCACCATTATAATCGGCGATGGTCGACGGGCGGCGGTCGGCCTCAATCAGTTCGATCAGGGCGTTACACAATGCCGGCGGGATGAAACGCTTCGCCTGAAAAATCTCCGCCTTGGCTGTCGGCACGCGCTGCACGCCCGCCATGCCCGTGACCCGCGCTGCAACAGATTCGCCCAGCTCTCCCATAATCGCAGAGGATAGGCGCAACCCGGCGCGAGGCAAGCAGTTGCCCGCGTAACAATCTTACGTGAGGCGTGGTTTCACGCAGTTTTCGCTTTCCTTGAGGTGTGCTTTGTGCAAGAGGCGCCAACCCGTTCATTGCGCTCTTGACCATGCGCTGACCACAGGTAAACCGCACCCCTCACGCGGCCTTGGCAGCACCCGGCATCGGCCTTGGGCAGGGAAATGTGGCGATCGTAGCTCAGTTGGTTAGAGCGCCGGTTTGTGGTACCGGAGGTCGCGGGTTCGAACCCCGTCGATCGCCCCACTTGTTCCCTCATAGAAAGCTGCCGTCAGGGTCTTTTGCGTGAGCAAAGGGGCATGATTAATGAGCGCGTTCTGGACCGAAGCCGATTTTGATGATCACGAGCTGGTGCAAGTGGTGCACTGCCGAAACAGCGGGCTTACGGCAATCATTGCGCTGCATTCGACGCATCTCGGCCCCGGTGCGGGCGGCACGCGTTTCTGGCATTATAATGATCCCGCTGGCGCGATGCGCGATGCGCTGCGCCTGTCACGCGGGATGAGCTACAAGAACGCCATGGCGGGCCTCCCGATGGGCGGCGGCAAGGCAGTGATCCTCGCCGATGAACAGCGCATCAAAACGCCCGAAATGCTGGCTGCTTTTGGCGATGCGGTCGAAGCGCTTGGTGGGCGTTATGTTACCGCCGAGGATGTCGGCATTTCCGAAGCCGACATGGTCGCGGTTGCCCAGCGTACCGCTCATGTCTCCGGGCTTCCCGTGGCGGGCGAGGGCAGCGCGGGCGGCGATCCCGGCCCATTCACGGCCTATGGGATCTACCTCGGCATCAAGGCAGCTGTGGCCCACAAGCTTGGCAAGGATAGCCTCGCTGGCGTGCATGTTGCGGTGCAAGGAACCGGCAGCGTCGGCGGCGGCGTGGCGCGGCTGCTGGCCGAGGATGGCGCGAAGCTGACGCTGGCCGATATCCATGCCGAACGCGCTGCGGCTTTGGCGCAGGAACTTGGCGGCGATGTTGTCGCCTCGGATGCAATAATGGGCGTAGCCTGCGACGTGTTCAGCCCTAATGCGCTTGGCGCGATTCTTGACGATGAAGGCATCGCCCGGCTTGATTGCGCGATTGTTGCCGGCGGCGCGAACAACCAGCTGGCGCGGCCTCATCATGGAGAGGCGCTTGCGGCGCGCGGCGTGCTTTATGCGCCTGATTATGTGATCAACGCCGGCGGGATCATTTCGGTCGCAACCGAATACCTTGCCCGCCGCGATGGCCGCCACGGTGATGTCACTGAAGTACGCGCCCTGATTGCGCAGATCCCGGTCCGGCTGGAAACCATCTGGCGCGAAAGCGCCGCGAGTGGCGTTACTGCTGATGTTGTCGCCGACCGGATGGCCCAGAAACTTATCGGGCGCGGGTAAGGACAGGGCCTTTCCGGGAACAATTCGTACCTCCGGCGAATTGCGCTCTTGTCCGGGCTGTCGGTAAGACTACAAGGCCCGGACAGGCCCCGACCATGCACATTTACGCCAATCCCACCCGTTTCCTGAAACTCGCCACATGGCTGACGCCCTTGCTTCTGTGGAGCGGGTTGGCGTTATCGCTGGGCGCGATGGCCTATGGCGTCTTCAGCGTTCCGCCCGATCGCCTGATGGGCGAGACGGTGCGCATCCTGTTCATCCACGTGCCTGCCGCGTGGCTCGGCATGGGCGGGTGGACTGGTATTGCGGTTTCAAGCGCCATGCTGCTGATCTGGAAGCATCCGCTGGCTGGCATTGCCGCGCGCGCGATTGCGCTTCCGGGGATGACCTTTACCGCGATCTGTCTTGCCACCGGCTCGATCTGGGGCCGCCCGACGTGGGGCACATGGTGGGTGTGGGACGGACGGTTGACGAGCATGCTGGTGCTGCTGTTCCTTTATGCGGGCTACATCGCATTGACACAGGCCGCCGCGCGCGAGGGTGGCTCGGCCAAGATTGCCGCGATTTTCGGACTGGTGGGCGCGATCAATGTACCGATCATCAACCGCAGCGTGGTGTGGTGGAATTCGCTGCATCAGCCCCCCAGCATCACCATGGGCAAAAGCGCGATTGATGGCGCCTATCTCGCGCCCTTGCTGGTCGCTGTGATCGGCTTTTCGCTGCTGTTCGGTGCGATTGTGCTGATGCGGATGCGGGCGCTCATTGCCGAGGAACAGGTCGCTGCCCGTCTGCGCCGCCGCGCGCTTGATGATGATACGGTGCGTCCGGCCGCTCCTGCGATGGAGGGTGTG
This sequence comes from Erythrobacter sp., assembly GCA_046296075.1. GTDB lineage: Bacteria > Pseudomonadota > Alphaproteobacteria > Sphingomonadales > Sphingomonadaceae > Erythrobacter. The sequence continues at coordinate 29,942 of JBKBMC010000004.1, forward strand.
TGATGCGCGAGGACATGGCGCAGTGGGATTTCGTGATCGCGGCCTATGCGATCGGACTGGTGGCGCTGGCACTGCTTACCGTGTGGGCATGGCGTTCCATGGCGCGGGCCGAGGCCAGGCGTGACGCGGCGCGCAGGCGCTGACAGGCAGACGGGACGGGACCAATGAAAGCCAAACATCAACGCATGGTACTGGTCGTGATTGCCGCAGTGGCGATTATTGGCGCAGGCCTGTTCGCCGCCTGGGGCCTGCGCAATCAGGCGAATTATTTCTACCTGCCCGAACAAATGGCCGAAGCGCCGCCCGAAGTCGGTCAGGCGGTTCGGCTTGGCGGGATGGTGCAAACCGGTTCGCTCATCACCGAGGCCGACGGGGTGACTGTCAATTTCCGTGTCACCGGCAATGGCGAGGCGGCGATTCCGGTGCGTTACAGCGGGATCCTGCCCGATCTCTTCGTCGAGGGTTCCGGCGTGGTGGCCGAGGGCGCCCTGCAAGCCAATGGCGTTTTTCTGGCGACCAACCTGCTGGCCAAGCATGACGAGAACTATGTCCCGCGCGAGTTGGAGGGCATGGGCCAACAGCAGCCTGCAAAGGTGGCGGCGGAAACCACCGTAGGCCTGAAGTGACAAGGGAGAGGCGTCGATGATTGCCGAGATTGGTCTCGCCGCCCTCTGGCTGGCATCAGCACTTGCAGTGTTGCAGATGATCTCGGGTGCTGCGGCGTTGCGCGGGGCTGGAGGCGGTGTGCATCCGCTCGCGATTTACGCGCGGCCGGCGGCCATCGTGCAGGCCGTGCTGGCGGTGCTCGCCTTCATCATGCTGCTGCGCGCATTCGCCGTCACCGATCTTTCGATCAAGCTGGTCGCTGCCAATTCGCACTCGATGAAGCCGTTCATCTACAAGATCACCGGAACCTGGGGCAATCACGAAGGCTCGATGCTGCTGTGGGTCGGTGTGCTGGCGCTGGCGGGCGGATTGCTCGCCGCGTTTGAAAAACGCCTGCCGGATCGCACGATGGGGGCAACACTGGCGGTGCAGGGCTTCATCGCGCTGGGCTTCTACGCCTTCCTGCTGCTGTCCTCCAACCCGTTCGAACGTCTGCCAATGCCCGCAGCCGAAGGCGTCGGGCTCAATCCGCTGCTGCAGGATATCGGCCTCGCGATTCATCCGCCCACGCTTTATGCCGGCTATGTCGGGCTGTCGGTCGCCTTCAGCCTTGCCATGGGCGCGTTGCTGACGAACGAGGTGAACCCGAACTTTGCGCGCGCGATGCGCCCCTGGGTGCTGGGCGCATGGGTGCTGCTGACGCTGGGGATTACGGCGGGATCATATTGGGCCTATTACGAACTGGGCTGGGGTGGCTGGTGGTTCTGGGACCCGGTCGAGAATGCCTCGCTGATGCCTTGGCTGGCGGCCACGGCGCTGATGCATTCGGTAAGCGTGCTGGCGGCGCGCGATGCACTGCGGACGTGGACGATCATGCTCGGCGTGCTGGCTTTCTCGATGTCGATGCTCGGCACGTTCTTGGTGCGCTCGGGCGTGCTCACCAGCGTCCACGCCTTTGCCGTCGATCCTGAACGCGGCGCGTTTATCCTTGCTTTGCTGCTGCTCTATATCGGCGGGGCCTTCACCATCTTCGCCCTACGCGCGAGCGCGGTGGCCGAGGGCAAGCGCTTTGCCGTTGTCAGCCGCGAAGGCGCGCTGGTGTTCAACAATGTGATGCTGTCGGCGATCCTCGCGATCGTGCTGCTGGGCACGCTGTACCCGCTCCTGGCCGAGGCGTTTGATGCGCGGGTTTCGGTTGGTCCGCCCTATTTCAACCCCGCAAGTGCGATTTTCGCGATCCCGATGTTCCTCGTGATGGCGGTTGGCCCGCTCTTGCGCTGGAAGGAAGACAAGCCTGCGCGCGTGCAGTTCGAAATGCTGGTGATCGCGGCGGTGCTGATCGGTGTGCTCGCAATTGTAGCTATTGTCGGAGATTATCCGCTGCTGCCTGTGCTGGGCCTTGGGTTGGCTGCTGCACTGGGGGTTGCTGCCCTCCTCCCCTTGCGCACACGCAATCTGGCCCGCGTTCCCGTGGCGGTGTGGGGCATGGTGCTGGCGCACTTCGGCGTTGCGGTTTCCTTGCTCGGGATGGCGAGCGAGGGCGCTTTCACCGAGGAAAGGTTGGCGGCTGTTGCGCCCGGTGATCTGGTTGAGGTGGGTGACTGGACGATCACGCTCGAAAGCGTTGCGCCGGTTGCTGGCCCCAACTGGACAGCCATCGAGGCGCGTGTTGCAGCGCGGCTGGGCGAGGGCGAGCCGGTCATATTGGCGCCGCAAGCCCGCAATTTCTGGTCACCCGCGCAAGCCACCAGCGAAAGCGCGCTGCTGACTCGCTGGGACGGTCAGCTTTACGCGGTGATCGGCGCGCAGACGCCCGACGGGCGATGGCAGCTGCGCGTGTGGTGGAAGCCCTTCGTCACCTTCATCTGGTATGGCGGTTTGCTGATCGCGTTGGGCGGCGTATTGGCGATCATCGGCCGGGTGCAGGTTGATGTGAAGCGTCGCAGGGCAGTCGAACTCGCCGACGATCGCCGCGCCGATCTTGCCGCACTGGCGGCGGAGCCTGCCGAATGAACGCTGTGGGAACCCCATCACGGCTGCGCTGGTGGATGTGGCTACCGCTTGCCCTGTTTGCTTTCTTCGCCGGGCTGGCCGGTTACATGCTGACGCAGGAGAAGGAGCAATTCGTGAAGTCGACAATGGTCGGCAAGCCGCTCCCCGCCTTTGCGCTTGCACCTGCGTTTGAAAGCCTGCCGGGCGCGGCGAGCACTGATTTTCAGGGCGGGAAGCCGCGCCTGCTCAACATCTGGGCGAGCTGGTGCCTGCCTTGCATTGCCGAAGCCCCGCAGCTTGAAGCGCTGAAAGAACAGGGCGTCGAGATCATCGGCATCGCGATCCGTGACCGGCCCGAAGATGTTGCGCGGTTCCTCGAACGGCATGGCAATCCCTATACCCGCATCGGTGCCGACGAGATTTCGGCAGTGCAGCTTGAACTGGGCTCATCCGGCGTGCCGGAGACTTTTGTGATCGGTGCGGATGGCACGATCCGCTACCAGCATATTGGCGATATCCGCCCCGAACATGTCGCCCTGCTCAAGGCCGAACTGGAGAAAGCACAGTGAGCCGCGCGGTCTGGTTGTGGCTGGCCCTTGTCGCCGCCTTGCCGCTGGCGAGCGCTTACGCGCAGGACGCGCTACCGCCTGCGCCCTATGCCTACACCCAGCTTGAAGACCCGGTGCTTGAGGCCAAAGCCACTGCGCTGATGCACACCTTGCGCTGTCTCAAGTGCCAGTCGCAGTCGATCGCGGATAGCGACGCGCCGATGGCCGGTGATATGCGTCATCAGGTGCGCAGCCGCATTCTGGCAGGCGAGGAACCCGAGGCGGTGCGGGCGTGGCTGATTGAGCGCTATGGCGATTATGTCAGCTATTCGCCTGAAGTCAGCCAGACCACGTGGCCGTTGTTTGTCATTCCGGCGCTGCTCATGCTTGGTGCGCTGCTCGTGCTGGTGCGACGACTCGCACGCAGGCTGCCGGACGAGAATGCATCCGAGGGCGATGCATCATGATCTCCGGATGGCTGGCCATCGGGGCGCTGGCTCTCGGCGCCTTTGCGCTTGCGGCGTTTCTTTTGAGACTTCCGCGCGAAGGCTTCACGATTTTTGCTGCGGTTCTGGTGTTCGGGCTGGCTGGTTATGCATGGCAGGGCTCGCCCGGCCAGCCCGCCAAGCCAACCACACCGCAGGCACGCAGCGCCGGGGCGGGTGAGGCGATGGTCGAAGGCCGCCGGGCGCTGTTCGAAGGCGACGGCCCGGCGAGCGACTATCTGATTACCTCGGATGGCTTTGCCCGACGTGGCAAGTTTGGCGATGCGGCGGGGTTGCTGCGGCGAGGCCTTGCTGAAAATCCCGGTGATCTCGAAGGCTGGCTTGCACTCGGCATGGCGCTGGTTGGTCATGCTGATGGCAATGTAACGCCGGCCGCGATCCACGCGTTCGAGCGTGCGCGGCGGGTTGATCCCGAGCACCCGGGGGCGGAATATGTCCTCGGCTTTGCCTATCTCCAGTCAGGCGAGATCAGGAATGCGCGCGCCGTTTGGGCTGGGCTGGTCGAGCGATCGCCGCCAGATGCGCCCTGGCGCGAAGGCCTTGCAGCGCAGGTCGCCGATCTGGACCGGATGATAGCCAATGCCCCGATGCTTCAGCAGTAGCTGTGCGAGTTGGCGTATTGCGACAGTGAAGCCGCGGTGCTAGGCGCGAGCGCGCGGAGCAGGCTGAACGCCGGCTGATCGTGTAACGTGTTGGGCCGATTGTTCATCGGCCTTGGGGCAGTACCGAAAATTGCGGGAAATCCGTTTGCCATGAATGACGTCGCCGCGCCCGCGCATCAGCCGCCTTCCGGCGGTAAGGGCCATAGTGCTTCCAAGGCCGCGCTTGCAGTTGGTGCGATCGGCATCGTCTTCGGCGATATCGGCACCAGTCCGCTTTATGCTTTCCGTGAAACTTTCGTGGGGCCGCACCCGCTGGCGCTGGATGAAGCCCACGTGCTCGGCGTGATCAGCCTGATTTTCTGGTCGATGACGCTGGTGGTTTCGATCCAGTATGTCACGATCCTGATGCGGGCTGATAACAAAGGGCAAGGCGGCAGCCTCGCGCTGGTGGCGCTGATCTCGGAAAACCTGTCAAAGTCGAAATACGGCTGGATGGCCGTGCTGCTTGGGGTCTTCGCGACCAGCCTGTTCTACGGCGACAGCATGATCACGCCGGCGATTTCTGTGCTTTCGGCAGTCGAGGGGTTGAGCGTCGTAAATCCGGCGTTTGACCGCTTGGTGATTCCGATCGCGCTTGCGCTTCTGGTCATGCTCTTTGTGATTCAAAAGCGCGGTACCGCCAAGGTTGGCGCGCTGTTTGCGCCGGTGATGATCGTATACTTCTGCGTGCTGGCAGGGTTGGGTGGTTGGCAGATCATCCAGACCCCCGCAGTGCTGTGGGCGCTCAATCCCTGGTACGCCGTCAATTTCTTTATCATCGATGGGACGCTGGCGTTCCTTGCGCTGGGCAGCGTCGTGCTCGCGGTGACGGGTTCCGAGGCGCTCTATTCCGATATGGGCCATTTCGGGCGCGGGCCGATGCGGTTGTCCTGGTTCGGTTTTGTCATGCCGTGCCTGCTCATCAATTATTTCGGCCAAGGCGCGATGATCATCGGCTTGCCGCCTGAACAAGCTGCAGAAGCGATCCGTAATCCCTTCTTCTTCCTCGCTACCGAGGAATGGCGCTTGCCGTTGGTGTTCCTTGCCACGATAGCGACCTTCATCGCCAGTCAGGCGGTGATTTCGGGCGCGTTCTCGATTACCCATCAGGCGATCCAGATGGGCTATATTCCGCGCCTGTCGGTGCGCCATACTTCGGAGACCGAGGGCGGCCAGATCTACATCCCGATCGTGAACTGGGCGCTGATGGTGGCAGTGATCCTGCTGGTGCTTACCTTCCAGAACTCATCCAATCTGGCGAGCGCTTATGGCATCGCGGTAACGGGTGCCGTCACCATCGATACGCTGCTGATGGCGGTGCTGCTGGTTGGCGTGTGGAAGTGGCGCTGGTGGTATGCCGCGCCGGTGGTGATCCTGTTCCTGATTGTCGATGGGGCCTATTTCGCCGCGAACCTTACCAAAGTGGCTGATGGTGGCTGGTTCCCGCTGGTGGTGGGACTTGTTGCCTTCACGCTGCTCACCACCTGGGCGCGCGGACGCAAGCTGATGCGTGAACGGATGAGCGAGGGCACGCTGCCACTCGAAATCTTTGCCAAATCGGCCAAGAATTCGGCATTTCGCGTGCCCGGCACCGCGATCTTCATGGCGTCATCAAGCGCTGGCGTGCCTTCGGCGCTGCTCCACAATATCAAGCACAACAAGGTGCTGCACGAACGCGTGGTGATTCTCACGGTGAACATCACCAACGAGCCCTATGTCGATCCCGAAGCGCGCTGCGAGATGAGCGATCTGGGTGACGGGTTCTACCGCGCGGTGCTGAATTACGGCTTCATGGAAGAAACCGATGTGCCGCTGGGCCTGAAGACGATGCAGCGCTGTGGCGGCGAGTTTGACATGATGCAGACGAGCTTCTTCTTGTCGCGCCAGACCTTGCTGCCATCGGAAAAGCCGGGGATGCCGCTGTGGCGCGAGAAGATTTTCGCGTGGCTTTTGCGGAACTCGGCGAGCGCGATGGATTTCTTCAAGCTCCCCACCAACCGCGTGGTTGAGCTGGGCAGCCAGGTGGAAATTTAGCCCCCCGTCGGCGGCTTGTTTTTCAGGACGTCGTCCTTGTCCTGCCCCACATCCAGCCCGTGTTTCAGCAGCATCGGGATCTGGCTGAAGGTGAATAGGAAAGTCAGCGGCAGGAACACCCACAGCTTCGCCCACAGCCAGCCTTCGAAGGTGAGCTGGGCGCGCAAGACTTCGTTGAGAAGCGCCAATGCGAGGAAGAACACCCCCCAATTGCGCGACAGCTTGAGCCAGCCCTGATCGTTCAGCCCCTCGAATGCTGCTTCGAGCAAGATTCGCAACAGCGCGCGCCCTGCGAAAACCCCTGCGAGCAAGGTCACGCCGAACACCGCGTAGATGATCGTTGGCTTCAACTGCACGAAGGTCGGATCGCCGAAGAAGATTGTCAGCGCACCGAAACCCATAATGAGCGCGGTCGAAAACCACAGCATTGGCGAGACCTTGCCGAGCCGCCACTTCGATACCAGCAACGCCGCCACCGAAGCGGCCATGAAAGCGCCGGTGCCATACATGATAGCGACAATCTCGCTCGCGGCATTGGCTTCATCGGGGGCCATGGCGCGATAGACGCCAAGGAACACCAGCAGCGGACCGTAATCGACCGCAACATTGAGCCAGCTTGAGGCGGCTTTCTTTCCTTCCGTCTCGCTCATGACGCCACCCCTGCAATCACGCGGGCAACCAGATCCGGATCGAAGGGGCGCAGGTCTTCCATCTTCTCGCCGACGCCGATCGCGTGGATGGGCAGGCCATATTGCTCGGCCGCTGCTACCAGCACCCCGCCGCGCGCGGTGCCATCAAGTTTCGTCATGATCAGGCCGGTCACCCCTGCGACTTCCTTGAACACATCGATCTGGGCAAGCGCATTCTGGCCATTCGTGGCATCGAGTACGAGCACGACATCATGCGGCGCTTCAGGATTGAGCCGTCCAAGTACGCGGCGAATCTTGGCCAGTTCCTCCATCAACTCCTTCTTGTTCTGAAGGCGGCCTGCCGTGTCGACGATCAGCGCGTCGATCCCGGTGTCGGTGGCCTGCTTGACTGCGTCGAACACGATCGCCGCCGGATCGCCGCCTTCCGGCCCGCGCACGATATTGACCCCGATGCGTTCCGCCCACGTTGCAAGCTGCCCGATTGCGGCGGCGCGGAAGGTGTCGCCCGCCGCCAGCAGCACGCCATAATCATCCTCCATAAAGAGGTGTGCGAGCTTGGCGATGGTGGTGGTCTTGCCACTGCCGTTGACCCCGATCACGAGGATTACCTGCGGCCGCGGGAAGGCGGTGATTTCGAGCGGCTTGGCGACCGGGCGCAGGATTTCTGCGATCTCCTCGGCAACCGCTTCTTTCAATTCGCGCGCCGTAATTTCGAGCCCGAAGCGCCGCTCGGCCAGCTTGGCACGGATACGCGCGGCAGCAGCAGGGCCAAGGTCCGACATGATCAGCGCATCCTCGAGATCGTCGAGCACGCTGTCATCCAGCTTTGCCGAACTGCCGGAAATGCCGGCAAGGTTGCCCGCAAGGCGTTCGGACGTCTTGGCAAAGCCGCCGAGCAGGCGCTGGCTCCAGCCGGTCTCACTCATGCGAGCAATCCTTCTTCGATGGTGCGTGCGGTGATCATCACGATGTCGCCCGGTTGTGCGCTTTCGGGCAATCGGAAGCGGGCGTAATTGGGCGCATAGCCGGTGCCGTCGCGCTCGGCGAGGACAGGGAATTGTTGTCCGATCAGTGAGGCGAGCCACCGCGCGCGCACATCGGCCACGACGGCGCGCAATTCGGAGGCCCGCTGCTTCACCACGTCGCGAGAGACTTGCGGCATCCGGGCAGCAGGGGTGCCGGGGCGCGGCGAATAGGGGAAGATATGACCATGGACGATCTCAAGATCGCGGATGATGGCAAGGTTTTCGGCATGGTGGGCATCGCTCTCGGTCGGGAAGCCCGCGATGAGGTCAGCGCCAATCGCGATATCAGGGCGCAGCGCCTTCAGCCGCGCCACCAGTTCCACCGCATCACGGCGCAAGTGGCGCCGCTTCATCCGCTTGAGGATCAGGTCCGCGCCATGCTGCAAGGAAATGTGAAGATGCGGCATGATGCGCGGCTCGTGCGCGATCAGATCGAACAATTCGGCGTCGATCTCCACCCCGTCGACCGAGGAGAGGCGCAGGCGCGAAAAGTCGGGGAAGGCATCAAGGATCGCCCGCACCAGAGCGCCCAAGCGGGGAGCACCCGGCAGATCATGGCCCCAACTGGTCAGATCAACCCCCGTCAGCACCACTTCGTGCGCGCTCGCCGACAAGTGTGCCGCCACCTCGCGCAGCACGGCGGCAACCGACAGCGAGCGGCTCGCGCCCCGGCCTTGAGGGATCACGCAGAAGGTGCAGGCATGATCGCAGCCGTTTTGCACCGCGATGAAGGCGCGGGTGCGCGCAGGCACCAAGGGTGCCTGTAAAGCGGGGATGTTCCACGCCCTCGGATCAAGCTTGGCCGCGTTGGCGATGATCCCGTCAACCTCCTCCATTACGCCGATGGCACCGCGTTCGATCTCGGCAGCGCAGCCGGTGACGATCAGGCGCGCAGCCGGATGATCGCGGCGCGCGCGGCGGATTGCCTGACGGGTCTGGCGCACGGCTTCGCTTGTCACCGCGCAGGAGTTCACCACGACCACATCCTGCCCGCGCAGCATGGCGCGCATCCGCTCGCTTTCGGCAATATTCAGACGGCAGCCGAGGCTGATGATGGTGGGTTCGAGAGCCGCCTGAGCGTTCACGCGTAATCATCCCACGCAAAAGTACCGCGGAAGGCCTCGGTCGCAGGCCCGCTCATCAGGATAGTGCTGCCCGGCTCCCAGGCGATCACCAGATCGCCGCCTGGCAGGCTGACAGTGACGGGGCTTGCAACCAGCCCTTTCCGGATCGCGGCGACGGCGGTGGCGCAGGCACCCGTCCCGCACGCGCGGGTAAGGCCCGCGCCGCGTTCCCATACATGCAGTTTGAGGTGATCGGGCCCGACAAGGCTCGCGACGTTGACATTGACCCGCTCCGGAAAGATCGGGTCGTGCTCGATCAGCGGGCCGAGCCGTTCGAGGTCGACCGTGTCTGCATCGTCCACGAAAAACACCGCATGCGGATTGCCGACATTGACTGCCATTGGCGATTGCAAATCCTCCCATGCAACCGGCATGGCGGCGGTTTCCATCGCGAAGGCGAGCGGGATTGCGTCCCATGCGAAGCGCGGCGCTCCCATATCAACCCGTGCACCACCTGCCAGCGGTTCGAGCGTGATCGGACCACCGCCAGTCTCGATGGTCGCAGCCTTGCCATGCAGCAGCGCGACGGCCCGTGCGGCATTGCCGCAAGCGCCCACTTCGCTGCCATCCGCATTGAAGATCCGCATACGAAAGGCGTGCGTCTCACTCGGCTCCAGCAATACCAGTTGATCGCAGCCGATGCCCTGCCGCCTATCCGCCAAAGCGCGGGCCACGGCCGAGGTCATGGTTGGCAAGGCGTCGGCGCGCGCATCGAGCACGACGAAGTCATTGCCGAGGCCATGCATCTTGATGAAAGGGACGCGCATCACCTGCGCGCCTCTATTGCGCGCCGGGGCTTTCGTCCACCCTTGCGATGGTGCGGATCAGGGCCATGGCACACTGCGGAGCGCGGTCGGAGTCACCGCGCACCGAGCGTTTCAGGGGGTGAACATGCGGCGGGGCTGATCCAGCCTGCCGGTACGCTCGGCCGTGCGCGCATCATCGGCGGTGCGCAATGGGCGGCCTTGGGGGGCAAGCAGTCCTGCCAGTTGCAAACGCTGCCGCACCTGTTCGGCGTTCTCGGGCTTGCCATACACAAAACCCTGCGCCTTTAGCCCGCCCATTTGCTTGAGCGCGGCGAGGATCTTCTCATCCTCGACACCTTCGGCGGTGATCGGCAGGTTCAGCCCACGTCCGAGCGAAACGATGGCTTCAATGATCTGCGACTGCCCATCACCTTCGCGCAATTCGGAAGTGAGGCTGTGATCGATCTTGAGCCGGTCAAACGGCAGGCTGCGCAATTGTTCGAAACTTGAATAGCCGGTGCCGAAATCATCAAGGCTCACCTTCACGCCCTGATTGCGCAGGCTCGTGATCATCGAGCGCACCATGCCGATATTCTCGTGCAGGCAGCTTTCGGTGATCTCGATTTCCAGCCGTTGGGGCGGAAATTTGGCGGCAACCAACATCTTGAGCAGTTTTTGCGAGAACCAGGGATCGCGCAATTGCACTGGCGAGATGTTGATCGAAAGCGTCAGCCGATCATCCCAGTCGCGCGCATCGACAAAGGCGCGCTGCATCAAATGTTCGGACAATTCGTTGATCAGACCGATTTCCTCGGCAACGGGGATGAACACCTCCGGGCTGATCAGGCCAAGCTGCGGCGACCGCCAGCGCGCCAGCATTTCAAAACCGACCAGATCGCCGGTTTCAAGATCGATCTGTTGTTCGTAATAGGGCTCGAATTCACCGCTCTGCAAACCGCGGCGGATGCCCAGTTCCAGCTCGTTGCGAAACCGGAGCTCGCTTTCCATGGTGGGTTCAAACCAGAAAAAGCGGTTCCGGCCCTGCTTCTTGGCCTCGTACATCGCCATGTCTGCCCGGTGCATCAGCGTTTCGGTGGCGAGCGTGCCTTCCTCACCCGCCAGCGGCTCGTCGCTCGCTACCCCGGCGCAGATTGTCGCTTCGATCGTGATCCGTTCAAGCTGGAAGGGCAGGCTCGCCGCTTCGAACAGCCGGATCACGAGATCATCAATCCGTTCCCGCTTGCCGCGATCAAACGCGACCACAAAGGCGAATTCATCGCCTCCGAGCCGCGCAAGGCACGCGTCCCTGGGAAGCACCTTGCTAAAACGGCGGCACAATTCGACGAGCGCATTGTCGCCCGCTACGTGGCCATAGACATCATTGATCTGTTTGAAGTGATCGATATCAATCAGGCAATAGGCAACCCATTGCCCGCGGGACTGAGCTGTCGCGCGCAATCTTTCAGTGGCCGCTGCCATGCTGCGGCGGTTGAGGCATCCTGTCAGGGGATCAAGTTCAGCCAGCAACCGCGCCTGTTCCTCGGCCCGGCGGCGCTCGTCGATCTCCACTTCGAGTTCGCGATACCGTCGCCAACCGAAAATGATCAGTGCAATATTGAGCAACAAGGCGCTCGTCAGCAGGTTGTCGGTACGGCCGCCTTCGAAAAACAGCGCGGAAATCGCACGCGGCACGGCGACACCGCCGATTGCAACGAACAACACAATGGCGGCAAACACCACGACGAGAACGATAAGATCGCGCTCTGCGCTCGGCAGCCGCCTGTTGTTGCCAGCCTGGTTCACCATTCACCTACCCCGTTGCCCTGGCGGCCCTGCGCACGGAATGATGTGGCGGGAACCCTACGGACGATCTTGCAGGATTGCCTAAAGATCAGGTTAATTGCGCAGCCGGTGTAGTCGCGTACCCGTGCATTGCTATGGCATGGTACGCCGCGCCGCGTTAACACTCTGCTATCCTGCGCCGGGCTGAAACCCCGCATCACCACTTAGAGGACAATCATGGCCGCACAGACCAAGCATTACTGGCTGATGAAATCAGAACCGTTCAAATACAGCTGGGATGATCTGGTGAAAGAAGGCGAAGGCACATGGGATGGCGTGCGCAATTATCAGGCACGGAACAATCTCGCCGCGATGCAGGTGGGTGACGAGGCGTTCTTCTATCACTCGCGCGAGGGGCTGGAGGTGGTTGGCATTTGCACCATCAGTGTCGCCGGGATTACCGATCCGACCGACGAAACCGGCAAATGGGCCGCTGTGAAGGTAAAGCCCAAGGTGCGGTTTGAGCTCCCCGTGACACTGACTGCGATCAAGGCCGAGCCGCGTCTTGCCGAGATGCAGTTGATCCGCCAGTCGCGCCTGTCGGTATGCGGTGTGACGCCCGAGGAATGGGCAGTGATCTGTGAAATGGCGCAGCACAAAATGTGAAATCGCGCGTGTAATCTGATGCTTATCTTCAGCAAGAGGAAGTTCGGGCTGTCCCGGCACGGCCACGGGCTACCGCTTGTCGGGTGAAATGGCGGAACCGATAAGTATGTTCCTTCATTAGATGATTGAAGCGCAAGCAATCCTGCTTGCTCACGCAATACTAATGGGAGGTTCTTGCCATGGGTAAGCTTACCGAGAATATCAAAGGAACTATCAACGAAGTCATTGGTGCCGTCAAACAGGAATCTGATAAGCCGGAAGACAAGGTTGAAGGTAAGGTTCAAGAGATGAAGGGCAAAGGCCAGAAGCTGAAAGGCAAGGTCGAAGGCGCATTTGGTAACGACATTTAGTCTGATCGTCAGCTTTGACTTGAAAAGCCACCCTTCAGCTGAAGGGTGGTTTTTTCATGTCCGCGCCCGCAACCCGCTGATCGTTGCGCCGCTCGCTGCAAGCTGTTCGACATCGATCACCAAGTGGATCAGCCTCACGCCGTTCATGCCCTGTGCTTCGGCAAGCGCGGTGATAAACTCCCCGGTAGTCTCGGCGCGCGCGCTCCACGCGCCATAACTGCGTGCCAGCGCGGCAAAATCGGGATTGGCCAGCCGCGTTGCTGAAATGCGGCCGGGATATTCGCGCTCCTGATGCATCCTGATCGTGCCATAGGCGCCGTTATCCACCACAAGCACCACGAGATTGGCACCGTATTGCTGGGCAGTGGCAAGTTCCTGCCCGTTCATCAGGAAATCGCCGTCCCCGGCTACTGCGACCACGGTGCGATCGCGCATCCTGAGCGCGGCCGCAATCGCCGCAGGGACGCCGTATCCCATCGCTCCGCAAGTCGGGGCCAACTGGCTTGGATAGCCGGCATAGTGCCAATATCGATGCCACCACCCGGCGAAATTGCCTGCGCCATTGGCGATGATTGTGTCGGCCGGGAGTGATTCGCGCATGTGGGCAACACAGGCTGCCAGATCGAGAGCGGGCGGGTTTACTGCGGGTGTTGGTGTGCTCCACGCCTGCCATGCACGGTGCGCTTCGGCTCCGGCATCGAAAGGGATAATGCCGGCATCCTCCCACAAGGCAGCCGCCTCGGCGAATTCATCCATCGCCGCGCAGATGGCGAGATCAGTGCGGTAAACCCGGCCAAGCTCTTCGGGATCGGGGTGGATGTGGACGAGGATCTGGCCGGGATGTTCGGGATCGGGCACGGTATAACCATCGGTGGTCGCCTCACCCAGCCGTGCACCCACCGCGATGATCAGATCGGCCTCGCGCACGCGCGCCACCAATTGCGGGTTGGGACCATAGCCAAGGTTACCGGCATAGACGGGCGAGGCAGGATCAATGGCATCCTGCCTGCGAAAGGCCGTTGCCACGGGCAGGCCCGTCCGTTCGGCAAAGATGGTGAAGAGATCGCGCGCCTTGGCATTCCAGCCTGCGCCGCCAATGATGGCGATCGGGCTTGCCGCATCGGCGATCAGATCGAACAGGGCTTGCATCGCATCGGGGCAGGGAGCCTGTGCGGGCCGGGTCGCCATCGGGCGCGGGGCAAGCTGCGGCGGGACGGGATCGCACAGCATGTCCTCGGGCAGGGCGAGCACCACCGGGCCGGGACGACCATTGATCGCGACCGCATAGGCCCGCGCGACATATTCGGGAATGCGCGCCGGATCATCAATGCGCGCTGCCCACTTGGCAATCGGCGCAAAGAATGCCGCGAAATCGACTTCCTGAAAGCCTTCGCGATCGCGCATCCCGCGCGCCACATCACCGACAAAGAGGATCATCGGCTGCGAATCCTGATGGGCAACGTGAACGCCGATGCTGGCATTGGTGGCACCTGGGCCCCGCGTCACGAAGGCGATGCCCGGTCGCCCGGTCAACGCGCCATCGGCACAGGCCATGAAAGCCGCGCCTCCTTCCTGCCGACAGGTGATCGCCTCGATCGCCGGGCGATCATGCAGCGCGTCAAGCACGGCGAGAAAGCTTTCTCCAGGAACGGTGAAAATCCGCTCGCAGCCCTGCGCAGCAAGGCAATCCACGAGCAATTCCGCAGCGCTGCGCAGCGCGGAGTCATTCATTCTGTACTCTCCCGTCTTCTCTTGGCCGCTTCCTAACCCGCTTTGCATGCTCGGCAAACCTTCGCTGCAATCTGCGCCTCGCAAATCTGTCCCGTATTGGGACAAGGTGGCCAGTGCCCTTCGGAAATGATTAAGAAAGGGTTAAACCTGTCACCGGAGTCGCGGGCTGACAACACTGTCGAAGGAGAGCAGAACGTGCGTCGCAACCTTGTCCTGACTGATGAGACGGCACGCCACTGGTTCCGGCGCAGCCTGCCGCCGCATATCAAGGCGGACCTGATTCCGATCCCCGCTGAAAGCCTCTGGCGTCTCACTACCGCCGATGTGCGCGGCTTTGCCAGCGTCTATCTTGCCGCGACCGCTGCGGTCTTCGCCTTCATCATCTAGCCAATATCCGGCAAGCGATCAGCCTCGGTCGCATGGAGCTTGCGCGCGGTCCACGCCGAGACCCCGCACAGCACGAGGCTTGCCAGCAATTGTTCGGCAAGCGGAATGCCCAGAAAACCAAGCGCGCCTGCCCCGACCGCGCCCAGCACCATAAAAACCGAGGAAATAAGGTTGTTGGCCGCGACTGAGCGCGACGCCTGATTGACAGCCACGCGGGTCGTCAGGAAAGCATAGAGCGGCACCACGAACATACCCCCCGCCACCGCGATCAGCAGTAAATTCGCAATCAGCACCAGCGCGAGTGGCAGGGTCAGAAATTCGCTCACGGTGAACAACCCGCCACCTGCGGGCGCGAGGTTCCACATTCGGCACAGCAGATAGAACGTGACGAGCAAGACGCCCATGACCAGCACTGATGGCGCGGAATAACGCGCCGAGATGTCACCTTTGAGCAGCGCATTGATCGAAACCGATCCAATCGCGATCCCGGCTGAAAAGGCCACCAGCATGACAGCGGCAACCTGCTTGTCCGCAAGCAGCACGTTCTTGGCGAGCGGGATGAACTGCACCGAAAGGATTGCGGCAATCGTCCAGAAATAGCTGATCGCCAGAACCGAATAGCGCAATTCCTTATTGCCCATCGAAAAGCCGATCAGCGCTTTCGAGGCGCGCCACGGGTTCCAGTCAACTTTTGTCTCGGTGGTTTCTGCGGGAGCCGCGGGCACCCAGCGGCAGACCAGATAGCCGATCAGCGCAATCACGATCACCGCGATGGTGCTGGCCATGATCGGCAGCGCGCCGCCCAGCATCATGCCGACAAGGATCGCGACATAGGTGCCTGCTTCGACGAGGCCCGTCCCTGCCAGCACTTCATCCTTGTGCAGATGCTGCGGCAGGATCGCGTATTTGATCGGGCCGAAGAAAGTCGAGTGAACGCCCATCGCGAAGAGCGCGACAAACAGCAGCGGGATGGCGAGGCTTTCCACCTGCATCCCGCGTGCTGCGAGCAAGAGCCCGGTTGCACCCACCGACATGATGATGATTTCGGCAAACTTGATCCAGCGGATGATCTTCGCTTTATCACGCATATCGGCCAATTGGCCCGCCGTGGCCGAAAACAACACAAACGGCAGCACAAAAACCGCCGTTGCCACACCGCTGATGAAAGTCTCGGTCTCGGGCGAATTGTACACCTGATAGACCACGAACAGAACCATCGCGTTCTTGTATAGATTGTCGTTGAGCGCATTGAGCAGCTGCGTCACGAACAGCGGTGCAAACCGCCGCTGGCGCAGCAAATGGGTTGATGTGGTCATGCGGTGTGGTCGCATCGCTCCTGTTGCGCGGCAAGACATAGCGCACATGGGGGCGTTCACAAGCATTGCTTTGGAGCTTTTGCCGGAGGCTTGCGCGCGCTAGAAGGCGCAACGCGCTATGCTGACCTTGCCCAATATCCTCACCCTGTCGCGGATTGCCGCGCTTCCGCTACTCGGGTTCTTCCTGTGGTGGCCGGGCTGGAAGCTGGGTTTTCTGGTCGCCTTTGCGCTCTACACGGTGATCGCGATAACCGATTATTTTGATGGTTACGTCGCCCGCGCGCAGGGGACAGTATCGAAACTCGGCATCTTCCTCGATCCGATTGCCGACAAGATCATGGTGGCCACCGTTATCCTGATCCTGACGGCGCAAGGCTATCTGCGCGGGCCCTATGTGGGCGATATGCATGTAATTGCAGGGCTTGTGATCCTGATCCGCGAGATTGCGGTGTCGGGCCTGCGCGAATTTCTCGGCGGCATTCAGGTGTCGGTGCCGGTGTCACGCCTTGCCAAGTGGAAAACGACCTTTCAGCTCATCGCGCTGGGTGCGCTGATCCTTGGCGGGGCGGTCCATGGCCAGCCCTGCCAGTCGGTGGGCGATATGTGCCGCACCTTTGGCGAAAGCTGGATTCATGTGGTTGGCCTCGCCGCACTGTGGGCTGCCGCCGTGCTGACCTGCATTACCGGCTGGGATTATCTGAGGGTCGGCCTCAAGCACATGGATTGAGGCAACGTGCACCTCAACCTGCTCGCAATTCCTCGGCAAGCAGGCGGAAATCGGCCTCGCGCGGTGAATTCTTGCGCCAGACCAGCGCAATCTCGCGCTCGGCAGTGGCGCTCTCGACCGGGCGGGCCACCACATCTGTGCCATTGAGGATCCCGGCCTTGAGCGCCATTTCGGGCAGCAGTGTGAGGCCAAGGTCATTGTTCACGAGCTGCACCAGCGTGTGCAGGCTTGTGCCGACCATCGCGGCGCTGGCGCGCAATTCACTGCGGTTGCAAGCGGCCAGCGCATGATCGCGCAGGCAGTGGCCGTCTTCAAGGAGCAGGAGGCGCCCCTGATCGATCGTGTCGGGATGGATGCTGGCAGGCGGATCGCGCGGGTCATCCTTGGGGAAAGCGACGAAAAGGCGGTCATCGCAGATATGCTCGACCGCAGCCTCTCCGATATCGAATGGGAGGGCGAGCAGCACGCAATCGACCCGCCCGTGATTGAGCGATTCGAGAGCATCGTGGCTGGTTTCCTCGCGCAGTATCAGCTTGAGTTCCGGCCGTTCGCGCTTGAGTCGCGGGAGCATGCGCGGGAGCATGAAAGGTGCGATGGTGGGGATCACGCTCATGCGTAATTCCCCTGCCAGCGGCTTGCCCGAAGCTTGCACCAGATCGGTCAGCTCCTCCGCCTCACGCAGCAACCGGTTGGCCTTTGCCACCACCTGTTCGCCCAGCGCGGTAAAGCGCACCACCCGGCGCGAGCGTTCGACGAGCACCACGCCAAGCAGCGATTCCAGCTCGCGAATTCCGGCAGACAGCGTCGACTGCGACACGAAGCAGGCATCGGCTGCCTTGCCGAAATGGCCATGTTCGTGGAGCGCGACGAGATATTGCAGCTGCTTGATCGTGGGAAGGTAGGTCGACATGCCGGCGCTTACTCCGCCGCCAGCGACGCCGGGCTTTCCACATCGTCGATATGCGTCATCTTGAGCTTGCCCTTCTCGACCGCGAAGGCAAGCTTGCCTTCGACCAGATCAAGTGCATCACGGCCGAAGACTTCGAAGCGCCAGCCGTGCAGCACCGGCAGATCGCGCACTCCGGCAGCGAGCGCTTCCATCTCCTCGGCACGGGTCAAAAGGCGAGCAGCGACATCGATCTCACGGGCGCGGATCTTGAGCAGAAGCTTGAGCAGATCGGCGACCAGCGCCCCTTCCTTGCCGAGCGGTGCGCCGCGTCCGACCTTGTCGGGCATTTCCTCCTTGGGCAGCGGCTGGGAATCAGCCAGCACTTTCATCAGCCGCTTGCCGATATCATTGTCTTTCCAGGCTGCGGAAAGCCCGCGCACCTTGGCAAGATCAGCCTGCGACTTGGGCGGATGCGAGGCAATGTCTGCGAGCGTCTCGTCACGCATAATCCGCCCGCGCGGGATATTCTTGTGCTGCGCTTCGCCCTCGCGCCAGGCGGCCAGCGCTTTCATCCGGCCCAGCACCTGCGGATTGCGCCCCGCCTGCCGGATGCGCTTCCATGCCTGTGCCGGATCAGTCAGGTAATTGGACGGATCAGCCAGCTTTTCCATCTCGGCATCCAGCCACACCCCGCGCCCCGTTTTCATCAGCTTTTTCAGGATGCGCGGGAAGATAGTGGCAAGATGCGTCACATCGCCGATGGCATATTCGATTTGACGATCGGTCAGCGGACGGCGGCTCCAGTCGGTGAAACGTGCGCCCTTATCAATCGTGAGGCCGAGCCAGGTTTCGACCAGATTGGCATAACCGATCTGTTCGGACTGGCTGATCGCCATCATCGCGATCTGCGTATCGAAAATGGGGTGCGGGGTCTTGCCGGTGAGATTGACGATGATCTCGACATCCTGCCCGCCGGCATGGAAAACCTTGAGCACGTCTTCATTGTTGCACATCAGATCAAGCAGCGGCGCGAGATCAATCCCTTCCGCCAGCGGATCGATAGCGGCGGCTTCTTCCGTGTTGGCGATCTGCACCAGGCACAACTCTGGCCAATAGGTGTTCTCGCGCATGAATTCGGTGTCGACCGCCACGAATTCGGACTTGGCGAGCCGTTCGCAGAGTTCTGCCAGCTTGTCGGTGGACGTAATCAGCGGATGTATTTTCATGTCATCTTCACATTTGCGGGCGGAGTGCCGCCCTCGGAGGCGTATGCCTCCATGCCCCGGTCGTGCGCTCGCAGATCATGCAAAGCTGCGGCCCCTGCTTGACAAAGACCCGCCCTTGCCCTGTTAGCGCGGCGCGATTAGGCGCAGACCTCGAAAATGCCGGATGCGGCAAGCAAAGCCTATGCCGGGCGCGCCTTAGCGTCATAGCCGCCAACAGGACAAGAGTTTAGATGCACCCCTACAGAACCCACACTTGCGCACAGCTTTCTGCAAGCGAAGTCGGCCAGACTGTCCGCCTGTCGGGCTGGATCCACCGCAAGCGCGACCATGGCGGCGTCCTGTTCGTCGATCTGCGCGATCATTACGGCATCACCCAGATCGTGGCGGACAGCGATAGTCCGGCACTGCCGGTGCTTGATTCGCTGCGCGTCGAAAGCGTGGTGACGATCGAAGGCGAGGTGAAGGCGCGTGCAGCCGAGACGGTGAACGCGAATCTCGCGACCGGCGCTATCGAAGTGTTCGCGCGCGGCGTGACTGTGCAGAGCGCGGCTGAGGAATTGCCGCTGCCGGTGGCGGGCGAGCAGGAATACCCTGAGGATATCCGCCTCAAATACCGCTTCCTCGATCTGCGCCGCGAAACCTTGCATGCCAACATCATGAAGCGGGTGGCAATCACGGCCGATATCCGCGCCCGGATGACAGGGGCAGGCTTCAACGAGTTTTCGACCCCGATCCTCACGGCATCCAGCCCCGAAGGCGCGCGCGACTTCCTCGTGCCGAGCCGCATTCATGCGGGCAAGTTCTACGCTCTCCCGCAGGCGCCGCAGCAGTACAAGCAGCTGCTGATGGTCGCAGGCTTCGATCGCTATTTCCAGATCGCCCCTTGCTTTCGCGATGAAGACCCGCGCGCTGACCGCCTGCCGGGCGAGTTCTATCAGCTCGATCTCGAAATGAGCTTCGTGACGCAGGAAGAAGTCTGGGAAACGATGGAGCCCGTCATTCAGGGCACTTTCGCCGCCTTTGCGGGCGACAAAAAGGTGACGCCTGCCGGGGAATTCCCTCGCATCCCTTACGATGAAGCGATGCTGAAATATGGCTCGGACAAGCCGGATTTGCGCAACCCGCTAATCATCTCGGACGTGTCCTCGCACTTCACCCAGTCCGGCTTTGGCCTGTTCGAAAAGATCGTCGGCGGCGGCGGCGTTGTGCGCGTCATCCCCGCGCCCGCGACCCACGAGAAGAGCCGCAAGTTCTTTGATGATATGAACGACTGGGCGCGCAAGGAAGGTTATGCGGGCCTCGGCTATGTGACCCGCAAGGGCGGGGAATTCGGCGGGCCGATCGCCAAGAACCACGGGCCTGATCGCATGGCGGAGCTTTACGCCGAACTCGGCCTTGGCGAGAATGACGGGTTGTTCTTCGCCGCCGGCAAGGAAGCTGATGCGGCCAAGCTGGCGGGGGCAGCGCGCATCCGTGTGGGTGAGGAATTGGGCCTGATCGATGAAGATGCCTTCGCGCTCGCATGGATCGTCGATTTCCCGTTCTACGAATGGAACGAGGACGAGAAAAAGGTCGATTTCAGCCACAATCCCTTCTCGATGCCGCAGGGCGGGATTGAGGCGCTGGAGGGGCAAGACCCGCTCACCATCAAGGCGTTCCAGTACGATCTGGTATGCAACGGCTATGAAATCGCGAGCGGATCAATCCGCAATCACAAGCCTGAAACGATGGTGAAAGCCTTCGAGATCACCGGGCTCTCGCAGGCTGATGTGGAAGAACGTTTCGGCGGCATGTACCGCGCCTTTCAATATGGTGCGCCGCCACACGGCGGGATGGCGGCAGGCGTTGACCGCATCGTGATGCTGCTGTGCGGGGTGAAGAACCTGCGCGAAATCTCGCTCTTCCCGATGAACCAGCGCGCCGAAGACTTGCTGATGGGCGCGCCAAGCCTTGCCGAACCCAAGCAGCTGCGCGAACTGCATTTGCGGGTCGTCGAGCCGCCCAAAAAAGCCGTGGAATAGTATGACGCTGCGGCAAGGCCGGATTGCGACGAAGTGATCGGCACTTGCGCTCAGCCGCAGGCTTGATTAGGGCAAACCAGATTTTCTAACCCCCAGTCCAAGAGGGAAACATATGAGCGATACTGCCGAGCGCGTGCAGAAGATTGTCGTCGAGCATCTCGGCGTCGAAGCTGACAAGGTCACCCAGGAAGCCAGCTTCATTGATGATCTGGGCGCGGATAGCCTCGATATCGTCGAGCTGGTGATGGCCTTCGAAGAGGAATTCGGCGTCGAAATCCCCGATGATGCGGCCGAGAAGATCACCACCGTTGGTGACGCGACCAAGTACATCGAAGAGCACAAGGGCTAAGCTGCCCTTAATGGTTCCGATGGCTCTGTTCGCAACACAGGGCCGCGTCACAGGTGGCGAGATGGCTCGCGGCCAGTGATGATGGGCTTGTGACCAAGGGCTTCGACAGGCTCAGCCCATCCGGGTTGAGCCTGTTGTTTTTTCTGGAGTGAGTTTGATGCGCCGTGTGGTTGTAACCGGGCTTGGTCTTGTCACCCCCTTGGGGGGCGATGTGGAGACGACTTGGGCAAACCTGATCGCGGGTGAGAGCGGGGCGGGGCCGATCACCCGCTTTGATGCCTCGAACCAGAAATGCACCATCGCATGCGAAGTGAAGGACAAGGATCACCCCTGGGGGTTCGATCCCGACAAGCGTGTGGATCACAAGATTCAGCGGCAGGTTGATCCGTTCATTGTCTATGGCATTGATGCAGCAGGGCAGGCGCTGGAAGATGCCGGCCTGACCGACATGACCGAGGCCGAGAAGGAGCGCACTGGTTGCTCCATCGGATCGGGGATTGGCGGCTTGCCGGGTATCGAACTGGAAAGCGTCAATCTGCATGAACGCGGGCCGGGGCGGGTTTCCCCGCACTTTGTGCATGGCCGCCTGATCAATCTCATTACCGGGCAAGTGCAGATCAAATATGGCTTCATGGGCCCGAACCATGCGGTTGTGACGGCTTGCTCGACCGGTGCGCACTCGATTGGTGATGCCGCCCGCATGATCGCGATGGATGATGCCGATGTGATGCTGGCAGGTGGGGCGGAAAGCACCATCAACCCGTTGGGCATTGCCGGTTTTGCGCAGGCGCGCGCGCTCAATATGAGCATGAATGATCGCCCGACCGAAGCGAGTCGTCCTTATGATCGCGGCCGCGATGGCTTTGTCATGGGTGAGGGCGCAGGCGTTGTCGTGCTGGAAGAATATGAACGCGCCAAGGCGCGCGGCGCTAAAATATATGGCGAAGTGACCGGCTATGGCCTGTCGGGCGATGCCTATCACGTCACCGCGCCGCATCCCGAAGGCAAAGGCGCCGAACTCGCGATGCGCATGGCGCTGCGCAAGGCTGGTCTCGGGCCGGGCGATATTGATTACATCAACGCCCACGGCACCTCGACCATGGCCGACACCATCGAACTCGCCGCCATCAAGCGCGTGCTGGGCGAAGGTCTGTCGGGTGCCTCGATGTCTTCGACCAAGAGCGCAATCGGCCATTTGCTGGGTGGTGCGGGCGCGGTCGAAGCGATCTTCTGCCTGCTCGCCATGCGTGATCAGATCGTGCCGCCAACGCTTAACCTTCAGGATCCCGACGAAGGCACCGAAGGCATTGATCTGGTGCCGCTCAAGGCGAAAAAGCGCGAAGTGCGCGCCGTGCTCAACAACAGCTTTGGCTTTGGCGGCACCAATGCCTCGCTGATCATGCAGAAGATCGACTAGGACCATGAAAAAGCTCGGCCTGCTTGCCGGGTTGCTGTTCGTGATGGTGGCGGCGGCGGCGATCTATGCCGCCAGCCAGCTTGGTGCGGCCACAATCCGCGAGGAAACCAGCTTCACCATCCCGGCGGGCGCTTCTCTCGGTCAGGTGGCTGAAAAGCTCGAAGGGGAAGGGCTGATTTCCTCGGCCAAGGGCTTTCGCCTGCGGGCGAGGCTGCTCGGCTCCTCGGCGCCGGTTCAGGCGGGCGAATTCCTGCTCACGCCGGGGATGAGCCAGGGCGAGATCCTGCAAGCTTTCCAGTCGGGCGATGTGATCCGCCGTTTTGTCACCATTCCCGAAGGCATGCCCTCGATCCTTGTGTGGGAACGGGTGATGGCAGAGGAGTTGCTCACTGGCGAAGTTCCTGTCCCGCCCGAAGGTTCGGTCCTGCCCGATACCTATGATTTCGAACGCGGGGAGCCGCGCGCCAGGCTGGTCGAACGGATGCAGGCCGCGATGGACCGCGCGCTCGCCGAGGAATGGGCCAAACGCAGCCCAGACATTGCTGTCGACACGCCAGAAGAAGCGCTGATCCTCGCTTCGATTGTCGAGAAAGAGACTGGCAAGCCCGAAGAACGCCGCATGGTTGCCGGGCTTTATTCCAACCGGGTGAAGCAGGGGATGCGGTTGCAAGCCGATCCGACGATCATCTACCCGATCACGCAAGGCAAGCCGCTGGGGCGCCGCATCCGCCAGTCCGAGATCGCGGCGGTCAACGGGTATAATACCTACACCCGCGTTGGCCTGCCGGTCGGGCCGATCACCAATCCCGGCCGGGCGAGCATTGCGGCCGTGCTCAACCCCGAGGCGACCAATGCCCTGTTCATGGTGGCGGATGGCACCGGTGGACACTGGTTTGCCGCAACGCTCGCCGAACACAACGCCAATGTCGCCAAGTGGTATGCCATCCGCCGCGAGCGCGGCGAGATGTAGGTCGGAGCGTGGGCTTCGGCCGCGCGACCACAAACAATCATGCCCCAGCCGTTCATCGTAACCGCCGCGCTTCCGCCCGATGTCCACGGCTGGGCCGAGGGCCTGCGCTGCGCCCACTATCCGCCCGAGCGCAATCACCTCCACGCCCACGTCACGCTGTTTCATGCCTTTGCGCCTTCGTTGCTGGACGAACTCGCCACTTTCCTGCCGCGCGTTGCAGGTGAATTTGCTGCCCCGCAGGCAGAGATCACCGGGCTGATGGACCTTGGCACCGGCACCGCGATCGCGCTGGTCAGCCCCCAATTGCTGAGCCTGCGTGCCATCATCGCCGAGCATTTCTGCGGTAGTCTGACAGCGCAGGACCTCCACGAGCCGCGCCTGCATATCACCATCCAGAACAAGGTTACAAAGCGCGAGGCAAGGGCGCTTCAGGCCGCGCTTGCCCCCACCATCAGCCCGCGCCGATTTGCCTTTCCGGCGCTTGAATTGCACCTCTATCAGGGCGGGCCGTGGAAGCTGGTAAAGCGCAACGCCTTTCGTGGGCACGCGGTGCTGTAAAGATATTGACCCATGCGCTTGTGCAGCTTAAAGGCGCGCCTCGCTTGGAGGCGTGGCCCCTTGCGAATCCCGGCGAGACAAAAGGCCGGATGCCCTTGGGGCGGAGTAGCTCAGTCGGTTAGAGCAGCGGAATCATAATCCGCGTGTCGGGGGTTCGAGTCCCTCCTCCGCTACCAACGATACAGCATCCCTCGATCTCTGGTTGCTTCTACCTTGCTCGCCCTCTTCGTTCATGAATGGCTGTAGGTGTCCTACGATCCGAAGCTGAAGCCGTTCATCATCTGTCCGTATGACATGAATGGAGTGGATTAGTTCTCTGAGAACAGGTCCCAGCTCTTTCATGTCCTCCATGATCCTTAAACCATATTCGAACTGTGCACGCGAAGCCGCCCACTTTTCCGTGAGGCGCTGCACTCGTTCTCCCAACGCTTTGAAAGCGGTTGGGTGGATGCTTACTGTGCTATTGATAGGCAAATTGGACTTGTAACGGTTTTGCGCCGGTCACCTATCTCACTATGCCACCTTGGCCTCGAATGCGAGCGGGCTAATGCCGCCCAGATATGAGTGGCGCCTGCGGGTGTTGTAGAACCCGTTGATGTATTGGAAAATGGCAGCTTCAGCCTGACGCCTGGTTGGCCATTTCTGCCGCCAGATCAGTTCTGCCTTCAGGGATTTGAAGAAGGTCTCGACGGCAGAGTTGTCGTAGCAATTGCCCTTGCCGCTCATTGATGGCCGCAGGCCGTAGGCCTGCAGCTTCTTCTGATAATCGTAGGAGCAATACTGGCTGCCGCGATCGGAATGGAACATGCAACCAGGCGGTGGGTTGCGCAGCCGCACCGCCATATCGAGTGCACGGATCGCCAGATCCTTCTTCATCCTGTCACTGACGGCCCAGCCCACAACGCGCCTGCTGTGCAGATCGAGGATGACGGCCAGGTAGAGCCAGCCTTCCTGTGTCCAGATATAGGTGATGTCGCCGG